>QNBS01000203.1 GCA_003644175.1 Planctomycetota bacterium
ATCTTCTTTCTGGCGGCGTTTCTGGACTACTTTGCCGACACGATCAAGCGATTCTGGAAACGGTTTGTGCCCGTCTGTCTGATCGCCGGCGTTGTGGTCGGGCTTATCGTAGGTCAGGATTTCGGTACGGCGGCGTTTATCGCGATGTTGACGTTTATGATGCTGCTGATCGGGGGGGCGAGTTGGTGGCATTTCTTTGTTCCCGCCGCGGCGGCGGCGCCGGCATTCTTTGTGGCGGTCTGTTCGTCGCCCTATCGACTGGATCGCATCAAGGCTTTCTTTAATCCGGAGATGGTCGGCGCCGACGTTCGGTACCAGGCCGGCCAGTCCCTCATTGCGATCAGCAGAGGCAGAATGTGGGGTAAGGGATTGGGCATGGGCGTGTCCAAGTACCGCCATCTGCCGGAGGACACGACCGATTTTATCTTCTCGATAATCTGCGAAGAAGCAGGCTTTGCCGGCGGGCTGTTTGTGATCGTTTTGTTCGCTTCGCTGGTGGTTATGGGGCTTGTCGTGGCGTTTCGCTGTCGGGACCGGTTCGGCAGGCTGTTAGCGGCGGGGATTGTGCTGACGGTAGGCATTCAGGCGGCGATCAACATCGGCGTGGTGACCGTGGTGCTTCCGACGAAGGGGATACCGCTGCCGTTTATCAGCGCCGGCGGCACAAGCATGCTCTTGTGCGCCGCGGCGGCGGGCGTGCTGATCAATATCGCACGACAGACCGCCGATGTACCGCAGCAATTGCGGCGAGAGCTTATTCGTTCGGTAACACAGGCTGCGGAAAACGAAACCCAGCTCCCCTCACTCCACGGCCCCATACGCCGTTGGCGCAAGTATCTCCAATCGGCAACTTAGCACCACGCATACCGGAATTTTTACTGTTATTTGGTTGTCTGCTCGATATTCTGGAGCAAGGAAAGGTCCTGTATGAAGCCGATAACTGCTGAATGGGTTGCCAACTTCTTTGTGACGTTCCGCTTCGCGGAGCTGTTTTAACAGATTTCTCGGCTTCGCTCGAAATGACAACGCCGGTTTTGTTAGAGCTTCTTAGAGATACCTGCTGGTAAATTCTCCCGCGGTTTTTGCAAGGAGTTTATCGGCATGCCTTATCGCATGTTGCAGTTTCATGCCTTGCGACATACAGGCCATTGCGCAGTTGACGCCGTGCTCTTCATAATCGGCCGGCTCAAGGACGACCTGGCCTGCCAGGACGCCCACTTTCGTATCTGTTCGCCCTGCAATTGCGCTGATGCCGGAGATGACCTTGCCGGCTAACGACTGATGGTCGAATCGCCCTTCGCCGGTAATGACCCAGTCGGCGCAGGCTACCGCTTGTTCGAGACCGGATTGTGCGATGATAAACTCTATCCCTGAGATGAGTCGGGCGTCCATGAATGCGACGGCGCCTCCGGCGAGCCCTCCTGCGGCTCCCGCGCCGGGTGTGTCCTGTATCTGGCGGCTTAATTGCTCTCTTACGACCGTCGCCAGATTCAACAGCCCCGCTTCGAGTTGTTCGGCCATCGCGGGCGTTGCGCCCTTTTGCGGTGCGTACACCCGCGCTGCACCGCGGCTGCCGCAGAGCGGATTGTCGACATCGCACAAAACCTCAACCGGTACACCCGGCGCCTGTGGGGGAGGAACGATCTTTCTTAGCCGCCCCAATTGCCCGCCGCCAAGGGGCAACTCCTTGCCTTCGTTGTCAAGGAACGTCCAGCCAAGCGCCCCGGCCGCCCCGACCGCTCCGTCAACGGTTGCGCTTCCTCCGACAGCGAGGTAGACCTTACGCGCCCCGTATTTCACCGCAGCGGCAATGAGTTGGCCTGTCCCGTATGTCGTGGTCAGCAGCGGATTCCTCTGCTGCGGCGAGAGCAGTTCCAGCCCGCTTGCCGTCGCCATCTCAACCAGCGCGGTCTTGTCGGCGTCAAACCAGGCAAAACCCGCCTCGACCTCCATCTCCGGCAGGGGCCCCATCACACGCGCACCTATCCACTCCCCGCCCGAAGCCCGTATCAAAGCCCGCGCCGTCCCCTCACCCCCGTCGGCCATAGGCTTAACAACAACTTCAACCTCACCCCGAACAGAAACAATCGCCGCAGCAACAATATCGCAAGCCGCTTCGGCACTAAGCGATTCCTTAAATGAATCCATTGCAACAACGATTTTCATTAAGGTCTCTACAGCAAAAAAACCAGTTGGTTCCTGTTGCGGAAACAACATTTGTCATTCCAAATCCCGGCGCGCCGGGAAGGAATCTACTAAGAGGCTCTAACAAAACCGGCGTTGTCATTTCGAGCGAAGCCGAGAAATCTATTATGACAGCTCCGCGAAGCGGTTCCTTATTGTCGAGTTGGGTTTTGTTAGAGTGTCTAAGACTCCCATCGCCGAAGAGCCTGCCCTGAGCGTAGCCGAACGGGCGATCCCACAGCTTTCCGATTTCCACTTTGACTTTTGACCTTCTATGAAACTCCGCCGCCGCAATCTCAATTCGCTATTCAACTTCAGCGTTCACACACGCGGTTTACCGCGTCGCTGTGCAATGCCTTGTTGGGCAGTTACAGGGAGTTGAAATACTTCCGTATTGTGTTCTTCCTCTCAGGGTCACTCAAGATCGCATTAACCTGCGGTTTGGCGCTCCTGATGCACGCGAGCGCCTGGATTAGCATTAGGGCCACCTCCGCCAAGATTACACACAAGAAACCAGTCACATAGTTCCACTTTTGCATACATGCGAATATGATGACAGTTATCAGAAGCAGGAAGGATGACTCGACGAGGACCCAAAACCAACCCCAGTTGTCTGCGGAAGTGCGCACGAGTTGGTCATCAATATCAGGATTCTTGAACCCTGCATACCCATATACCGTTTGATACATCGAATCGTTTCGGGTTTGGCGAATCATTGCCTTGCGGGCAGCAGTGAGGGGGACTCCGGACCCTTGGCAGAGGGGAAAGAGAAAAAATCGTGTATCGAAACAGAAGCGAATCCGGAAGAGGTCGGAAATCCGATCATGTAGCTTGATCATGCGGGAGACCACTGCGATAGCACCTGGAATTAACACATAAAGAACTTTGATGCTCTTAATAGGCCCCAAATCAGCTTTGGTCGTGATCGAGTCAATGAATTCCTGAACAGCAGGCGATGCTTTGGCCAACATCACTGTGGAGAAAAGCCCTGTGGCGATGCTAAACCAGAAGATTCTCTGGAGTATTTCAGAATAGTCAGCGGGTTGTCCGATGATCTTCATGCTTGTCCCTTCGAGACGAGTACAAAGTTTGATTGTCCCTCGATCCAGGCGTCGCCAACGGAGAACCCAAACCGAGAGACAAGCTTCACTACAGAATCCTTGTTTAGCTGTACTGTGTAATTTTATTTTCGTTCTTTAACCCTTAATGGAGCCAATAACTTATGTCGCTTGTAATGATAAAATCGAGCAATCTCTCGCCGCTTGCTTTTTCGCTCGATACTGCGTTTCGCCCAGCCGGGATATTTGCGGTCGCAGGCTTGACGCAACAGCACGTACAAAATACTCCGAACTTGCGGAACCGTCAGAGCAGGGGTGTATTTTTTTCCCCCGTCGCGTTTCACAAATTAAAAACCATGTTGCAATAAGTGAGAGCGTTTGATGATGATACCAACCATTCCATGTACGAACTTCATAATCAGAAAGACCGGCCTCACTCTTGGCTCGCTTGATGCAATCTTCTACACGATGCTCAGCTTTGACGACACGAGCCAATTCATCCAGAGGTGTATCGGCAGGTGCATTGGAAAGGTGATAATCATATCTAACTTTGTTGCTTCCTTCTGGTGTGCGAGTAACTATCAAAAGTTCTTCAACGGTTTTGTGTCGGCTTCGTTCAGTTCGAGCAACAACACGGCATGTAACAATCTCCATAGTCAGCGGACCTTTTTCACCATCCCTAACATCAACTTTCGTCCAATCGGCATCACTCAACGCCGCTTGCCATTTATCAACTCGCTGAAAAGGTTGTTTGGGCTGCGGGCCTCTACCACAGTAAGCAGGCGGTTTGCTTTCAAGGTTGCGAATGTTGCTATTGGATGGAACGGACAGAAGGTACTGTTTGCCCAAACCCCGCAAATCCCTGCGAAAACGGCTCGAACGGCCCATTTCATCATCTCCGGCTATCCATTTATGCGGAAGATATTTGCCGTTGTTTTTAAGCATATCCAAAGACAATTCATGACGAGTTTGATAGCGAATATGTTTCGGAATGCCGCATTTCTTTCGGCGAACTTTATCTTTGATCCAATCTTTCGGAATGTACAAACGCTCATCTGCCAAAGCATGCTCTTTGCGAGAAGCGTAACCCATGTAAACACCAACCTGTCCATTATCTACTTTGCCAAGCCGACCCAACCACTGACGTTGTACACCAACAGAATCACGGCCACATTTTTTATGTCCAGATGGATCAAAAACAATGACACCGTCATCTTCACCGATTTCAACACCAATCTGGCGAGCCAACTCTTGCTGCAGTGGCTGATGATCCCACGGTGCTCTACCTATGAATTTCTGAAGCGCTTGTGGCTCCCTGTCGTAGCGATAGGCAATCGACTCGACATTCTTTCTTTGCAGGTCAGACAAAAGGCCGAACATATAAACCTGAGCATTGCCTTTTGGTTCACGTCTGCCAAAAGAATCTATAAAAGGTTGAGCGAATTGTTCCAATCGTTTCAGCATACCATCAACCACTTGCGGCTGGATATCAGCCTCTTTAAGAATTTCTTGTTTTCGTACTTCAAATCGTCGCTCCATAACTCATCCTTTCCATGGGGACTATTCCCCTGGAAAGTTATTCGTATAAATGACTTAGATAACTTTAATAAAATTACACAGTACAGATAGTCACATCAGGGCATTTATGTTCTTTATACTACGTGATATACGTACTCATGGCGGGACAATTTTGGCTTGGGCCTGGACATTAAGCTGTCCCACTTAAGGGCTTCAAGATATGCGGCGAGGACAAGAACGAC
>QNBS01000204.1 GCA_003644175.1 Planctomycetota bacterium
CCTGGCTTCGGCTTCGGCTTTGGCTTTTTCGGCGGCGGCTTTGGCAGCTTCGGCTTCGGCCTGGGCAACTTCGGCGGCGGCGGTCTCAGCCTTTGCGCCGGCGACGGCTCTTTCGCCCTGTCTCATTTGGCCTTCGACCTGCCTGTCGGCTGCCGCAATCTGTTTGAGTAGTTCTTCGCCCTTGCGATCTGCAGCGGCCTTTTCCATCTCCGCACGAAGACGCCCGACTTCAGCCTCGATCGCCTCCTGTTCAACAAGCGAGGTGTAGGCGCCGCTGCCGAACGGGTCCTTGAGGTTCTCGATCAAGTCGCTGTTTTTTACCGGTGTGTGTTTTCGCTGGATGTCGGCGACAATATCCTTGTTCGGCAGGCCGCCGGTTGAAATCGTCGGGGTGATGATGAAGAGTATCTCTTTGGCGCGCTCCTCGAAGTCCTTGCTGGAAAACAATACTCCCAGCAACGGTATCTCTTTGAGGCCCGGTACGCCGCGAACGACGGATCGCTGCTCCGACTTGCGGATGCCGCCGATGATGAGACTCTCGCCCCGACGGATACGGTTTTCGGCGATGGTGATCTTTCTCGTGGTCACAATCGGTAACTGTCTGACGCCTTCAGGAGTGCCCTTGGACCCGATGAGCGCCACGGTCTTGATCCCGATGGCGCCGTCGGAAAACGCCTGCGGGGTAACCTCAAGGGAATCGATTATCATTATACGATTCGGGTAAAGGAAGGGTTTATCTGTGGCGGGATCGATTGTCGATATCTGATCGATGGTGACGTACTCCTGCGTCCGAATGGTGGCGGTCTGTCCGTTAAGCACTTCGAGGTGCGGATTCATGAGAATCTTCAGATAGCCCCTCGATGTAAGCAAATCAACGAGAGCGCCAAACATGTGTCCGGGTTCTGTTACGACAAAGCTGTTAAATGTGGCGCTTTGAGGGTTTGTGTCCCAGTATCCACCCTCGATCTTGCCCGTTTGCATTCCAAAAGAGGACCGGGCAAGATCCCGCAGGGCGGCGCCGGGGAGTTTGCCCTCCATGGCAATATTCAATCCGAACAGATTCTGCACTTGCAGGTGGGTTTCCCAGTCTAACGTGTGATCGGCATATACCTCTGAGATAAGGCAGTCGATTCGGATCTGGATCGGCGGCACGTCGACCTGCTCGAGAAAATAGAGTACCTGTTGAGCGTACTTCACCGAGGGACAACTCACGATGATCTGGTGTGTGGCGGAAATGCTGTCAATTGTATACGGCACCGCGGGCAGGGCATTGCCGGCGTTGTCATAGAGGGTATTTACGAACTGTTCTTTGAGCAGGGTTACAAGCTTATCGACCGTATGATACCTGGTGAAGTAGTAGAGCTTCGCATCGGGTTTGCCGTTGACTGTTCCCTCTACAATCTCGGGCGGGCCTGTGTAGACGCTCGGGCGGGGTATTTGGACGTCGGGCGTTTTGCGCACCGTTTCCATGTCTCTCAGCATATTTCTGCTTTCCAGTTCCGTTACTCGGCGATCGAAAAAATCCCCCGCGGCGCTGCAGTGAGAAACCGACCCTGCGAATGCGCAGATCAACACCAGGCCCAGCGAAAGCTTTGCCGCACATCTCCACTTGTGTTCCGCGTAAAAACACATTCCATCTCTCTTTTCTTTCTGCCCCGCCGCCGTGATAATCAGGGTTCCGTGCGTGAACCGTCGTTTTTTTTCTTTGCTTCGGTTTCGGCGGCTTGTATCTGTTGCTTTCTTTCTTTTGCGGCCTTCATCCAGGCCTGGATTTGGGCCTCGGCGTCTTGTTTTGCTTTCTCGGCCGCTGCCTTGGCGGCTTCAGCTTCGGCCTTGGCCTTTTCAGCTTCGGCGACGGCGGATTCAGCATCGGTTGTCGCCTCTCGGACCTCAGTCTCAATCCGGGATTTGACCGTGGCGGTGCGTTTTTTGGCTTCTTCCACCTCCTTAGCCGCACGCTCAAGCCGTTCGGTTAGATCCATTACCTTGCGTTCTGCGGCGGCCTTGTCCATCTCGGCTTTGATCCGCTCCACTTCGGCGCCAATCGCCTCTTCCTCGACAAGTTCTGTATAAGCTTTGGCGCCGAACGGATCCTTGATGCTGTCGATCAGCGAATCGCCGACTTTTATCCGGCTGTGCTTTCGCTGAATTTCGGCAACCATTTTCTCATTGGCGACGCCGCCTGTGGAAATCGTCGGCGTGAGAATAAACAGGACTTCCTTGCCGCGCTCTTCAAAGTCCTTACTGGAAAACAGTACGCCCAGCAGGGGGATATCTTTGAAAAAAGGTATGCCGCGGACGACGCTTCGCTGTTCGGTCTTGCGAATCCCGCCGATGACAAGGCTCTCACCGTGTCGGATGCGATTTTCCTTTACCACAACTTCCCGCTTGGTCACGATGGGGATTTGCTTGACGCCCTCCGGTGTCGACTTGGAACCGATCACAGCCTTCGTTTCAATACCGATATACCCGTCGGCAAAGACATGCGGTGTAATGGTAAGCGAATCAACCACATCTACGTATTCGATTCTCTGTGTGATCACGCCGGAAACCGGATGCACATTCTGTATCTCGTCCAGCGGAACATGCTCACTGATCACAATCGTTGCCGACTCGCCGTTGATCACTTCCAACTGCGGATTCATGAGAATCTTCAGGTAGCCCCTTGATTCCAGTACGTCCACAAGGGCGCCGAACATGTGCCCCTGGTCCGTAACGTTAAACCCGCCGGTGGCCGAATCGTAGGTGCCCCCTTCAACATAGCCTGTCTTAAGGCCAAATGTGGAACGGGCTATATCCCGCAGGGCGGCGCCCGGCAACTTACCTATCAGATTGATTTCCGCGCCAAAGAGGTTTTGAATCTCCAGGTGTGTTTCCCAGTCCAAAGTATGATCGGCGTAAACTTCCGAAATGATGCAGTCGATCTTTACCTGGACAGGCGGCACATCGATCTTTTCGAGAAACACCAGCACCTGTTCGGCGTCGACAACCGTCGGACATCGGACGATCAGTTGATTTGTCGCCGGATTGGTGCTGACATTGTAGTCCACGACCTGTATGGATTTGCCTTTGGCGTTGAAGAACTTCTTGATAAACTGATTGTTGATCAGCCCGGCGAGCTTGTCCACCGTGTGATACCTGCTGAAGTAAAAGAGCTTGGCGTCCGTTTTGTCGCCGATCGTGCCCTCGACGATCCTGGGGGGCTCCTTGTAAACAGGCGCAACTTCAATGTCGGCGCCGGTGGCGGGCTTGACCCTGGATAATTCGCGAAGAGTCTTTTGAGATTCCAGTTCCGTCGGCTTCGATGCAAAAAAATCGCCGCAGCCGCTGATAAATACCAGCGCAAAAACACCGCCCCCGCACCAGAATATCACATTCCGAAGCAGGGCGTATACAAATCCCCTCTCAGGCTTGATGCCGGTTAACATAACTACCCTTTTCACCCTTTCCTGGATTGTCCACTTAAATAACAAGCGTACTCATGTATACCCTGCAAATCGCCAATTGTCAAGCCCGGACCGCAAACGGGAGTTTCCGGGTCCGCTAACGACCTGCAATATGTCCACACCTGCCAATTAACCTTTCTATATTTCTATACAATTAAAACCGCCCAAGGCATGGTTTTTATTGCAGCAAAACAAATAATTCACAAAATCTTAATTGCCGTTGGCGTCAAAATTCTCCGAAATTTTTTGACTCTGCGCCCCAAATATGCTATTGCCCGGGGATGAAATCGAAAAACAGAGACCAGCTTACAACAGTGGGGTTTGTCGCGTTAGGCTGCCCGAAGAACATCGTGGACAGTGAAAGGATGCTTGCTGAGATTGGTCGGGGCGGCTTTGCGATCGGCGCCGATCCGGACAATGCCGATGTTGTCGTCATTAATACGTGCGGCTTTATCGCGCCGGCAAGAGCCGAAGCCCTGCAGGCAATCACCCATGCGCTCGCTCAAAAAAAGAAAGGACGCATCGGCAAGGTAATCGTTTGCGGATGTCTCTCGCAGCGAATGGGCACATCGCTTGCCGAAGAAGCGCCGGGCATTGACGCCGTTGTCGGGCTTGGCTGCCGAGACAGCATCAGCGATATTATCGGCGATATTATCGCCCCGGCGGCCGGACGCAAGGCGGGATGTGTTTTCTATCTGGACGAAAAGGAAAAGGCGCCTCCGGACGACAGAACAAGACTGCTCATCACGCCGGCACACTGGGCTTATCTGCGAATCAGCGAAGGCTGCGACCGCAAGTGCTCTTTCTGCACCATCCCCTCGATCCGGGGACGCTTCCGCAGCAAAGACGAAGACATCGTCATTGGCGAGGCGCGCGAACTGGTCGAACACGGCGCCGTCGAGTTGAGCATCATCGCACAGGACAGCAATTATTATCTCACCGACCGCGGCGTAAAGAACGGCCTGAGCAAACTGCTCGACAAGCTCGCCGCAATCGACGGGCTCCAGTGGATTCGACTGATGTATCTCTATCCGGCGACAATCGACGACAACCTCATCGAAACCATCGCCCAACATGACAAGGTGCTCAACTATATCGACATGCCCATCCAGCATATTAATGACGACATTCTCAGGGCGATGCGCCGCAGCGACCGCAAAGACAAGACAATGAGACTGATCGAAAAACTCCGCAGCGCAATGCCCGACGTCGTTCTTAGAACCACCCTCATCGCCGGCTTCCCCGGCGAGACCGACGACGCCTTTGCCGAACTTCTCGATTTTGTCCGCTGGGCGAGGTTCGACGCCCTGGGCTGCTTTGCCTTCTGTCCCGAGGCCCAAACGGCAGCAGCCGAACTCGCCGACCAGGTGCCCGACGATATAAGACACTCCCGCGTCGAAACCCTGATGCTGACCCAGCAGGAGATCGCCTTTGCCGCCGCAAATCGGCGAATTGGCAGCCGGCTGAGGAGTCTTGTGGATGAAGTCGAGGGCGACGCAGCCGTGGGGCGCTTCTACGGGCAGGCCCCCCATATCGACAGCATCTGCCATATCA
>QNBS01000205.1 GCA_003644175.1 Planctomycetota bacterium
GGATAGTGTCAGGATAACCCAGCCGCAACGACGGCGTGTGTGGCGACGCAGGCAATAATAATTCCAGTTAAAAAACGCCGATATTTCGATAGCTTGACTAAACCATAAGCTTTCTGGATTCCCGCTTCCGCGGGAATGACATCAACGGTCAATCGGCTCGAATTAACTGAATTTGATATAATAGGTGGATTTAAGGCGCAGGTGGATTTAAGGCGCCGGGGATTCTTTACCACCGGAATCTTTTCTTCTTCTCAAGATATTGCGCCTCTTGCACCTCCTCGCGGCCAAACCCCCTTTTTTCTTCGTGTTTAATTCGTGAAGATTCGTGGCTGAAATCTCTTTGGTTGCGGCTATGCTGCTTCGGGTTAATTGGCGGCTAAATCTTTTTCGCTGCTACTTTTTCAATTCTTCGATATCGGTAACCGTTGCGTCCAGGCCGGTTAGTAGTGTTTGTACGGCGGGGTCCGAAAGTGCTTTTTGCCTTGTTTCCTTGTCCATCCTTGCACCGGGGGCAGGTGCGGCCTGCGACGGGGTTTGGTCATTGCTTGTCTCAAATCGCAGCCGTATCCTTGTGCCCAGCGCCTCGGTCAGAAAGGACTCTATCTGGGCCGAGCGTTTCTCGCACATGCTCCTTGCAAGCTGTGCCGACTTGGCGAAACTCAAGCTCAAAACCCCCCCAGCACCTCCCTCACCCCCCTCGAAGCCCGCCGGCGTTGCCGCATCGAGAAAGACACCCGTTCCGCTGTTGGCGGCCTTTAACGCCGCCGTAATCAACGGCCAGTTGTCGGCTATTGTCTCGGCGTTGACCTCGCCGGTGATAACAGGAGCGATTTTGGCGTCGGTTTCGGCCTGTGCGGCCGCAGAGGTGGTTTGTGGCCGCTTATTTACCCGTGTTGGCGCGTTTTTTTTTACCCCGGGCCGCACCGGCGCACAGGCCTTGCCGCCTGCTGCATCCACCCGGCTCAACAGCTCTTGCAAGCCCATAAAATGCTCACTCAGCGTAAGCCTCAGCATGGACGCCTCCAGCAATGCCCGCGGGTTATCGCTGTTCTTGATGGTCCAGCGAAGCTTCTCCATGGCGGTAATGTTATAAATCAGCGCCGCCGTATCGAACTTCTCCGCCAATGCCGACATCGTCTTTCGCTCAGCGGCCGTCAGGACAAGAAGCCCGCTTTTTGCACTGGTGGATTTGATGACGATCAGATCGCGCATCAGGTCAATCAGCGAATCGAGTATCTGCACGGCGACCTGGCCGGTCTTTAGCAGCTCGTCAATCGCCTCAAGGACGGCGCCTGCCTCATGGTCGCCCATCCGGCCAATCAGTTCGCAGATCTTCGCCCGATTGGGCTGGCCCAGGGACTCCTCGAGCAGATCGAGCGTCAAAGGCTCAACACCCGTACTGATCAACTGATCCAGCAGGCTCAGCGCATCCCGCATCGAGCCGTTGGCCAGACGCGACAGTGCGATCAAGACATCGGCGTCGAATTTGACCTTCTCGGATTTGAGAATATTCTTAAGCTGCTCTCCGATCACGTCGGGGTTTATCGTGCCAAAGTCAAATCGCTGGCAGCGAGACTGGATCGTCGGCAGCACCTTATTCGGCTCGGTCGTGGCAAAGATGAACTTGACATGCTCCGGCGGCTCCTCCAATATCTTCAGCAGCGCATTGAAAGCGCCGGTGCTGAGCATGTGGACTTCGTCGATGATATAGATTTTGTACCGCGCCCGCGCAGGCCGATAGATCGCATTCTGGCGAAGCTGCCGGATATTGTCCACACCCGTATTGGAGGCGCCGTCGATTTCGATAACGTCGATATCCTCGCCGGCATTCACCGAGACGCAACTGTCGCACTTGCAGCACGGCTTCGTAGTCGGCTCATCGAACTTGAGGCAATTCAGAGCCTTGGCGAGAATCCGCGCCATAGTCGTCTTGCCCACACCCCGCGTACCCGTAAAAAGATAGGCATGTGCAACCCGGCCGCTCTTAATAGCATTCTTCAGCGTCTGGGCGACAGCATCCTGCCCGACAACATCATCAAAAGTCTGAGACCGAAACCGCCGCGCCAAAACAGTATAAGCCATAGCGTATGATTCCTAACCCACAGTTGTCGTGATTAGAGAAACGTTCTCATCAATATAAAATCGAAAATAGTAAATATAAAATCAAAAAGGTGGCCGGGTTTACCACAGCACAGCGACGCAATCGCTTATGGCTGCTTAGTTCCCTACCTGACCAGGTTCACGTGCGGCGCTTGCATGGGACCCGACCACTATAAGTCATTCGTTACGTGCCGCTCATTCGACCGGCGCCTCGGCGGCGGCGTTGGCGTGCGGCACTTGGGGGGACAGTATATCAGTGGCTGAAAAAAAATCCAGAAAAACATTTCATATTGTTGATTTGGGGGCTTATAATCACCTCCGGACGTGTATTATGGTTTTCGTATATCGGCAATAATGTCAAGGAATCTAAGGCTTCTGCAAAATTGCGATTTGGCGGAACTCATTCAAGAAATCTCTTATGGGAGGCGATTATGAAAGTCCGGGTGGAAGACAGTTGCACGGCGTGCGGTTTGTGTGTTGATACCTGTCCTGATGTTTTCAGTATGGGGGCCGAGGCGGCCGAGGTGATCGCCGATCCTGTTCCGGCGGAGTTTGAGGCACTGGCTCAGCAGGCCGCCGAGGAGTGTCCGGTTGAGGCGATTATTGTGGAATAGGGCCGGCGCAATGGCGCTTAGAGTTTTTCCATTATTGCGGCGGTGTGGATTGCGATTAGCAGCAGGTAGTCGAGGTCGGCCATGGTGTAGTGCTCGTGGTCGCGTGAGTTGTCGGCGTAGAGTGCCCCGCAGCAGTCCTTGTCCCGCATGATCGGCGCGATGATGGCCGAGCGAATCACGCCGTGTGAAATCTCTCTGGGAATCCGGGGCACGAGAACACATTTGTGCTTGTCTATCGCCTCTGCGATATTTTGCTGCATGATCAGGTCCGAACGTTTGATGATCTTGCTGGTCATCCCGCGTCCACCCTGGCAATCCATGGGGCCTTCCGGTGTTTTGCGCAAGGCGGCCCATGCATTTCTGGCTGCGAACTGGCTGTGCAGGACGTCCAGCAGTTCTGTATGCAGTTGCTTGAGGCTCGCGGTACGGCAAAGCAGTCGCGTCGCCTTTGAAAAATCCCTGATGCGTTTTGCGGGCAGGTCGATGTGCGGCCCTTCTTTTGCGGTACAGTGCCTGGCGACGGTGGGCGGCTCATGCCGGACGGTTACCAGGGTATCGTCCATCTCCACGGAAGGTTGAGGCGGTGCGACTTCCTGGAAGCTGACCTCGATCGAAAAATCCGCTATCCGGACGACATCGCCGTCGTTGAGTTCGGCTTTGTGTATGGCGTTGTCATTGAGAAATGTCTTGTTGGCGCTGTCCAGGTCTTCGACGACCCAGTTTTCATGGGAGACGTAGATCACGGCGTGGCGACGCGACACGGCCGCTGTGGGCAGGACGACCTGGCTGTGCATATGCCTGCCGAGGTAGACCGGCCCGGTCTTGAAGTGCAGTTGGGCGAAGGGCAAGCCGCTTTTTTTAACAGACAACTGCACGGGCAATCCTCCTGAAAAAAGACCACCTGATCGTTCTACTTCTATTATATGCCACAGGCCGTGAGGTGTCAAACCATTGGTCTCATCAAAATTGCGGTTTTGGCGCACAGGCCGGGCAATATCTGGAGTTGTCGCAAACATGTGCCGATGATTATGAGATGTTGACACGCCCCGGCGTGCCTGTTATAACCGGTGTCCCGGCAGGGCATAATGCCGACATGCCGGAGGAGTGACCGAGTGGCTTAAGGTGGCGGTCTTGAAAACCGTTGTGCGGCGACGTACCGGGGGTTCGAATCCCTCCTCCTCCGCTTGACAAACACCGTTGTCAATCGCTGACAGCGGTGTTTTTTTGTTGGTTAGGTGATCAGGGTCCGGCAACGTGCCCCCATATTGCCACCTGGAGCCTGTTGAAGTCGGGATTGTTCTGTGCCGTCGTGACGGAGTTACCTATTCCATTTGCAAAGTCGATGGTTCGCTGGTCGACCCATTTCCAGTATTCGGCATGGCCGTCCGCCATCGTAACCGTCGTGCCGTCTCCGTGTCGGAGGGGCACGCGGTCCCACCATTGGATCCGGTCAGGCCAGATCGTCCAGCTTTCGGTTGATGCAAATCCCTCGTCAATAAACACCATACGAGTGCCTGTTGAACGAAGGTCGGTCATTTTCTTTATTACTATGCCGCCGACACTTGTGAATCCGGCGTAGCCGTTCATCGCATCGACTATCGCCGATGTCCGCCACTGATCCTTCTTACCCGCGGGACAACGATAGACTTTTGTGGTTTCGTTGTAGGGGTAAAGCGATCCCAATTCCAGGCAGGCCATTTGAGCCTCCTCGTCGTCGGCGGGGCCGTCATCCCACCAGCCCACCCAGGTGGGCTCATCGTGATAATTCAGAGGATCCCAATCCATCCAAAACTGACGGGGATTGCTGCTCCCGATTTCGTGTATACGGGCGGTCTTGGCGTTGGTAATCCGGCCGTCGTTTTCGTCGGCATAGATGACCCAGGAAATGCCAAGGCTGTGAAGATGAGCCAGGCATACGGCGCGCTTGCCGAGATCGCGGACTTTTTTCAATGAGGGAAGCAGGACCGAGAGCAGAAGTGCGATAATCGCGATGACCACGAGAAGCTCAATTAAGGTGAAAGCTTTCTCTTTCTTCATTTCCTGCATCTCTGAAAATGATAATTGACAAGATCATATATTTTCCAGCGGCAATCTGTCTGTCCTGTCAGTCAACCTTTAATATTATATCACTTTATGGTCTGCACTTTCCAAAAAAATGACGGTTAGTTTAGCTCTTTGAAAACCTGTATTGTAAATAAAAATGGCTCAACTTTCCGATGTGTTTATTAAACAAGTACATATCGGGAAAGGAGAGCCTATGTTCACTAAATGGATTTTTCCGGAC
>QNBS01000206.1 GCA_003644175.1 Planctomycetota bacterium
CGCAAGGTTCGCCGCGGCAATGCCCTGATAAATCTGGTTTTCCACGTGCTCGCTCAGTGCATCGCTGTCGACAATGCCGTAGCCGCCCATGTCGACCAATTCGAAAAAGCGGTCGTCTGTCTCCACAATCGCCGATACCCGATCGCGCGTAACGCCCGCCGTCGGCTCGACGATGCTTATCATCCGGCCGGTCAGAGCGTTCAAAAGACTGCTCTTGCCCACATTGGGGCGACCAATTATCGCAACTACGGGCAGCGCCATAGCAAAACCTCTACGAAACAAGAATACTATCGATTACAACGGACCGGCGATTATAACAAAACCAGGCTGCAATTCATAGCGCCATATCCGCCCCGCAACACCGCAAAACGCGATTTATCTTACTTAAGGCCCCTGCAACGCCAAAATAATCAATGCTATGGGGGGCAAAATGACGACTAATTGAGGGAGAAGATTATGCCCGGTTCAACAAAAACAAAACAAAAAACAAAAAAAAAGAAGTGTCCCTTCTGTGCGGAGACCATTCTCGCAGAGGCCGTCAAATGCCGCTTCTGCTGCGAATTCCTCGATCCCCGCATCAAATGGGCTTCGGCGCCGCCGGCGGCGCCGCCGCAAACCTTTAACCGGGACGCCGAAGACGACGACGAGGCCCAGGACGACGATGACACTCTCTACTGGGGCAGACCCTCGGTGTTTGCCCTTATCCGCCCGATGACCGGCTGTGCGATTCTGCTTTTTATCGCGATCGGCATGGCGTTTTACCCGCTTGACAGGATCTTTAAGCCCACCGGCCAGCTAACCGTCGCACACGTCAACGCCATCATCGGCTACATCAAAATCACCGGATTCGGGCTTGCCGCGACAACGTTGCTGTTCGCCGCCTACAAAATCGCCGTGCTCAAGAGCACCAGCTATGAAGTCAGCCCCGACCGGATCGAATGGACACGCGGTATATTCAGCCGCAAGATCGACAACCTCGATATGTTCCGCATCATCGACCTCAAACTCCACCGCTCACTTGTAGATTGCATCCTCGGAATCGGAACCGTGACGCTCGTGACCAAGGACAAGTCGGATCCCACCTTCGATTTTGTCAAAGTCCGCGACCCAAGATGCCTCTACGACGCCGTCAAAAAGGCCTCGCTCGACGCCGACAGAAAACAGGGCGTCATCCACATCGAGTAACAGCATTTGAATCGCCTTCGGCGATGCTGTTCTTAACAGATTCCTCGGCTTCGCTCGGAATGACAGTAGAGGAAAATGTTGAAGTAACTTTTTGGAAACGGTACTACTTGTCCTCGATGGTCGCCTTTTCTTTTTCGGCGTCGACGAATTTCTCGATGGCTTGCTGCCGGGCCTGTTCGGAAAGCTCCTTTACGATGACTTGGCGCACTTCCTCGATTGGACATGGGATGGCGGGCTTTTTTTCGATGACCTTGGCGATGTGATAGCCGAACTCGGTTTGGAAAACATCGCTTATCCGGCCTTTTTCCATGTTGAACACGACATCTTCGAACTGCTGGACCATCTGGCCGCGTGCGAAAAAGCCTAAGTCGCCGCCGTCGTCGGGGCATTCGGAGTGTTTTGCGGCGATTTCGGCAAAATCGGCGCCGTCGTCTATTTGTGCGCGAATTTCATCCATTTCGGCCTTGAGCTTTTCCGGGTCGTCGATTGGCTTTACGTGTTTTACGATATGGGCTGCCCGAACCATTTCGGGTATGGTGAAGCGTTCTTTGTTCTTGTCGTAGTACTTTTTGATGTCCTTTTCCGACGGTTCGCCGGCAGACGATGTAATCTTTTCGATGAGTTTCTCAAGACGCAGCCGCTGTTCGATATCCTGCTTGACTTTGTCCTCCTGGTCCGGCGCGGCGCCCATTTGCCGGAAAAACTGTTCCTTGCCGCCGGCCTGGGCGATCATATCGGCTAAGACTTTGTCCACCGCCTCGGCGGGCGGGCCTTCCGGGTCCTTCACTGCCGCCTGCCGCAGCAGGACGCCCTCGATCACATTCTCGCGCGACCAGTCCATAAGCTGCGTTTGGCGTTCATCGGCGGGCATTTCGGAAAAAACCTGCTCGTACTGCGGACGCAGCTTGTCGGCTTCGTCTTTGATCAACTGGTCTTCGACTTTCTCTCCGTTTACGTACAATGTCATAAATCATCCTTTCATCGCCCGGGGGACGCAGTTTTGCAGAAGGTTCGATAAATTCAATAACGATAACAGGATAACGTCCGGGCCCAATATAGTCAAGGCCAAAATGAACGCCATTGCCTGTTGGCACGTTTTTGAGGTTTTTTGTAACGTTTTAGCGATGTGCGGAAAAAATATGAAACCGCCCGTTCGGCTACGCTCAGGGCAGGCTCTTTGGCGGAAGCTGTTTTATTCTGGATTCCCGCTTTCGCGGGAATGACAAGTGTTTCGCGGGAATGACAAGTGTTTCGCGGGAATGACAAGTGTTTCGCGGGAATGACAAGTGTTTCGCGCCAATGACAAGTGTTTCGCGCCAATGACAAGCGAATCTCACACTTGGCTAAAATGCAACGGTTTTTTGCGCTTTACATCCATTGCGGCATTGAGTACAATGCTGCGGGTCTGGAAATGGGTTTTTGCTGAGTGTAACTATGGAACAGATAAAGATTTATGACACGACGCTTCGCGACGGGGCTCAGGCTGAGGGGGTGGGCTTTTCCCTGGCCGACAAGCTGCTGATTGCGCGGCATCTGGACGATTTTGGTGTTGATTATATCGAGGGCGGCTATGCCGTCAGCAACCCCAAGGAGATACAGTTCTTCGAGGAGATTGGGCGTGCGGGCCTTAAACACAGCCGGATAGCGGCGTTCGGCAGTACGCGTCGGGCGGACACCGGCGTCGCCGACGATGCGTCGTTAGGGGCGATCCTTGCGTGCAAGACGCCCGCCGCGGCGTTGGTGGGTAAGACGTGGGATATGCACGTTAAGGATGTGCTGCGGTGTTCGTTAGATGATAATCTGAAAATATGCGCAGAATCCGTCGCGTATCTCAAGGGCAAGGGCAAAGAGGTCATCTTCGATGCCGAGCATTTTTTCGACGGCTACAGGGCCAACCCCGCCTACGCGATGAAGGTGCTCCATGCGGCCGCTGAAGCCGGCGCAGAGACGCTGGTGCTCTGTGAAACCAACGGCGGCATCCTTCCCGACGATGTGTACGATATCACAAAAGCAGTTTGTGCGGCGCTGGCGGGCATAACCATCGGCATCCACACACACAATGATTCCGATTGCGCCGTCGCCTCGACGCTCCGTGCCGTCGCCGCCGGTGCAAACCATGTCCAGGGCACGATCAACGGATTAGGCGAGCGCGCCGGCAACGCCAATCTGTGTACGATCATACCCAACCTTGCCCTCAAGATGAATCGTGCGGTGCTGTCGCCGGGAAAGATCGCCTCGATTACCGAGCTTTCGCGGTTCGTTTTTGAAATCGCCAATCTCGCGCCGCCGGCGCACATGCCGTATGTGGGCGAAAGCGCATTTGCCCACAAGGCGGGACTGCATATCGATGCGCTTAGAAAGAACAAAAAGACTTACGAGCACATCGACCCGAAAATCGTGGGTAATGAGAGGCGATTTTTGATTTCGGAGCTGTCGGGCGCCTCGAACATCATGGCCAAGCTGGAGAACAAGCAGCTCAACGAGGACAAGGCCTTTGCCCGCAAGATACTCAAGACGATTCAGGACCTGGAGAACGAGGGTTATCAGTTCGAGGCCGCCGAGGCGAGTTTCGATATCCTGGTGAAAAAGGCGCTGGGCACGTTCAAGCCGAGTTTCGAGCTGAAGAAGTACCACGTCAATGTCGAACGCGACACAACGGGCGAACTGGTCACCGAGGCGACCGTCAAACTCGCCGTCGACGGACAGGTCGAACACGTCGTCAGCGAAGGCGACGGGCCCGTAAATGCGCTGGACGGGGCGATTCGTAAATCGCTGGATCGGTTCTACCCGAATCTAAAAAGTATGCATCTGATCGATTACAAGGTGCGTGTGGTCAACGCTCGTGCGGGGACGGCGGCGCGGGTCCGCGTTATCATCGAGTCGCGCGACGGCGATGCGATGTGGGGCACGGTGGGCGTATCGGAGAATATCATCGACGCAAGCTGGAAGGCGCTGGTTGACAGCGTGGAGTATAAGCTGCACAAAGACGCCGAAAAGGCGGATAGTTTGTAGTTCGTAGTTTGTAGTTCGTAGTTTGTAGTTTGTAGTTCGTAGTTGGTAGTTGGTAGAAGGTATGAGACAGTTGAATCGTCGTGATTTCTTAAAGACAGTGAGTTTCGGCGCCGCGGCGCTTGCGACGGGTTGTTTTACCGGCGGCCCGGGACACAAAGCGGCGAAGAAGCTTAACTTCGTGTTTATTCTGGTTGACGATTTGGGCTGGAGGGACCTGGGTTGTTTCGGCAGTACGTTTTACGAGACGCCCAATGTTGACCGGCTTGCCTCGGAGGGTGTGCGGTTTACCAATGCATACGCCGCGTGTCCGGTGTGTTCGCCGACGCGGGCGAGCATCATGACGGGCAAGTATCCGGCGCGGCTGGATTTGACGGATTATCTCAAAGGCGGACGCAAAGGCAAACTGATCCCGGCCAAATACCGCGACGAGATGCCGTTGGAGGAGGTTACCATCGCCGAAGCGTTGAAGGCGGCCGGCTACGGCACGTTCTTTGCGGGCAAATGGCATCTGGGCAAGGAAGCTTTCTGGCCGGAGAAGCAGGGTTTCGATGTCAATAAGGGCGGCATAGATCGAGGCAGTCCCCCCCACGGCGGCAAGCGGTATTTCTCACCATACGGCAATCCGCGTCTGCCCGACGGGCCGGACGGCGAACACCTGCCCGACCGATTGGCGACCGAGACCTGCAAATTCATAGACGCCAACAAAGACAAGCCGTTTTTGGCATACCTTTCCTTCTACTCGGTCCACACACCGCTGATGTCGCGCCAGGACC
>QNBS01000207.1 GCA_003644175.1 Planctomycetota bacterium
ATATTGATATACTTCTGCAGCGACCACAGGGACCCCACTCCCATTGCCGCGTTGAACCGAATCAGAAAGCCCATCACCATCGGGGCGATAAGCAGCATAAAAAACAGCGCCCCCGCAACGAACAGCACCGTGCTGATCGGCGAAACGACATGCACGTATCGCTTCTCCTTCTGATACAGCCCCGCCGATACAAACGCCCATATCTGCCAGATCACCCACGGAGATGTAAGCAACAGCCCAAACAGCATGCAGACCTTGATATACACCATAAAGCCCTCCACCGGGCTGTGCGTTACGATTTGCGCCGTTCCCGGCCGACCCACAGTCATGCCATCCTCGACGTCTTCGATAATCGCTCCGGATTCGGCCCACTCGGCGCGGAGGCGGTCGAGGCGCTCGGTTGTTGTGTACACCATAAAGCTCTCCGTTGGATGGTGCGCAATCAGCATGGCCTCCCGCAGCGGGCTGTCTTCGGCATTCGCTTTGTCGGTTGGCGATACCCCGTTTGGATCCTGCGGCGGCGTCTTGTCTTCCTGCAGGGCTTCGATGAGCCTGCCGATTACCTCAAACGACGTGTAGGTTCTGTATCCGTTTGTCGGATCATAGGTTACGATGACCGCCTGCGGCTCCTTGCCGACGCCTGCGGCCTCCTGTTTCTCTCGTATCGTGACGAGTTTTTTCTTCTCGAGTTTCGCGATCTCTTTCTCGAACGGCCTGCTCATGACCCCGATCAGCGTCTTGCCGAAGAACAGGCATACGACCATCCCCACGAAAAGACCCATAATCGCTAAGATCATCCTGGCGCGGAGCTCCTCCAGGTGATCGCCGAGGCTCATCGATTTCAGCTTTTCTTTTATGTCGTCCGCCATCTTCTTGTTTTTTATGCCCGTTTTTCTATGAGACCCTTCATAACTGCTTGAAATACAAAAAGTTAAGTCTCAATCCCAATATAAGGAACTTTTGTTTTTTTTGTGCCTCTTGTGCCTTTTGTGCCTTTTGTGCCTTTTGTGCCTTTTTGCGGCTTTTTGCCGCTATGCTGCTCCAGGAACTCTGTGGCTAAAATCCTTTTGGCTGCGGCTAAGGCGCAGGGTTTATGGTTTTGTTAAATATCTCGTCGTTGATTTTCACATTATCGAACCGCACATTCCTGACGCCTTTCAGAACATTCGCTTTGGCTACATTTTGAAATGAACAATTCTTTATATAAATGTCGGTGGCCGGCGCCCGCTCATAGGCCTGGATCAGCAGGCCGTACTTGCTCTTTTTGCTGGTTACATTTTCCAGATTGATATTGCGCACCGTGGGAGTAAACCGGCCCGTATCCTTTTCGCCGTAATAGAAATTGATCTTGCAGACCGCATCGCCCACCTGGCCGATGGTAACATTTCTCATATAGACGTTTTCAACGAATCCTCCTCACACGGAGTTGCTTTTTATTCGCAAGGCGCGATCCAGGTTGGGGCTGTCCATAATGCAGTCTTCGGCAAAGACATTCCGCACGCCGCCGGTCATTTCGCTTCCCATAACGACGCCTCCGTGCCCGTCCTTCATCCGGCAACGGCGCACCACGATATTCTCGGAAGGGATATTAACCCGCCGGCCGTCGTTGTTTCTGCCGGACTTGATCGCGATACAATCGTCTCCCGTATCAAAATAACAGCCCTCGATCAGAACATCCCGACAGGAATCGGGATTACACCCGTCGCCGTTCGGCCCATGATTTTTGATAGTGAGATTTCGGACCGTGACGTTTTGGCAGTACACCGGATGCACGTTCCAGAAAGGACCGTCGATAAGGGTGAGTCCCTCGATCAAGACATTTTGACATTTGACCGGGCTTATAAACGTCGGGCACCAGTGAAAATCCTTCCTGCCCTGGACTCGCTTGGGCAGGGGGACATTGTCCTGAGCCCATTTGGCATTTTGGTTGTTGGATTTGCGATACGGGTCGCCGGGCCCCTTCCTCCATGACCACCAGGCTTTCCCCTGCCCGTTGAGTGTCCCTTCACCGGTGACGCCAATGTTTTGACAGCCGTCGGCATAAATCAGCGGCGACAGATTGTAGCATTCCCGCCCTTCCCAGCGAACCAACACGGCCGGCAGATAGTCTTCAAATCGATCACTGAACAGAATAGTCGCTCCCTTGCCGACCTCCAGACAGACATTACTCCGCAAATGTATGGGGCCGGTCAGAAAAACACCGTCGCCGACGACCACACGCCCGCCTCCGGCCTGGTGGCAGGCCTTTATTGCCTTTTTGAAGGCCTCGGTGCATTTTGTTTTGCCGTCTCCGACCGCGCCGAAGTCAGCGATATCAAACTCTCGATCCGGAAATACCGGCGCCTTTATCCTCGCAAGGATTTCCGGCAGCCGCTCCCAGCCCGCCTGAGGCGGCGATATGGCATGATTCTGACATGATACAGCCAAAAGCGTACATGCAACCAGGACGACAGAGGTGAATACCTTACAGCTTTTCGATTTCATAACACATTCCTTACGACATTGAGGAGCAACGATTGTCGGTTTACTTCCGTCGAGCTAAACCACGCAAACTTCCAGCACCGAACATACCATAACGCTGCTGAAAACTCAAGTTCACCATGTATTCGGCGCCAATTTTGAATGAAGTGGCCGTGGAATTGAAATTTCTTGATTGCTCAAGGTGAATTTGGTAAAATTGCTGATATTGTGGAAGAAAAACGCGCTTTTTAGGCGTGTAAACGAATAGAGAATGACGACTAATGGATTTATGTGTTTTAGATTCGTTTAACGAGTCAGGATAAGTTAACAGACGACTTGAAGCTTTTTAGGAGGAAATGAGATGATAGGGACAAAATGCCCCTTGATCATGCGCTCAACTAAAACACTCATCTGCGCAGTATTGGCGACGTTGTGCTGCAGTTCATTAGCTTTTGGCGCAGATTATTATATCTCCACGCAAGCGGACTTTGACATCTATAGCGATGCGACCTTTTCTCCGGGAGACAATATTCTCTTTGAGCGCGGCAAAGTGTTCACCGGCATGTTCGACCCGAACGTACTGGGTGCGCCCGGCAATGTGATTACCATTTCCGCCTATGGCGCAGGCGACATGCCTGTCATTAATAACAACGGCGTAATTCACGCCAACGGAGTATCAGCAGGACTTTATCTTCTTAATACAGGGTACGTCGAAGTCAGTAACCTTGAAATCACCAACAACAACGGTGGTAATCAGGTTGAAGACCTGTGTGGGATTCTTGTTAGGGAAGACGATGGTTATTTGCATGAGCATGTTTACATTTCCGACTGCTATATCCATCACGTCAATGGGCAGGTTGCCGGCAAGGGCAGAGGCGGCATACATATTAAGGGATCGGCTGCAGCATACGATGATGTGCGGATTGTCGGAAATGTGATTGAGTTTATCGGCGGTGTCGGCATTGGGACCGACGGGGACTGCCCGGAAAAAGGCCACACGTTCACCGGCCCCGGCACGCGCGACTGTGCATGGACAAATCAATATTTCGCCTACAATTATATCGGAGACACCGGAAGGAATTGTATGATCATTCGCGACAGTGATTATGCCGTCGTCGAATACAACACCTTCGCAAATGGCAGCCGATACAGTACGGGGCACAGCATGTACTGTTTTAATACTTACGCGATAGTCATTCAGTATAACGAAGCCTACGGCAACATTGGAGCGGGAACGGATCATGGCGGCTTTGATGCTGATTGGAACAGTGGAGCGACTGTTATCCAGTATAATTACAGTCATGATAATGAGTGGTTTTGCGGTATCATGAAAGAGCCCAACAAAGATGTAATCGTCCGTTACAATCTCAGTGTCAATGAAAGGACGGGTGCCTATTTTTACGGATTCGAGAACGATTCAGATATAGTGAATGCAAAAGTTTACAATAACACCCATTATTTCAAAGCCGGCCTCTCTCCCGAGATTATGCTTCATGACAGAACGCCGTGGGAAACAGCTTTTAACAATAATATATTTTACTGCGCCGGCTCCGGGATCATGGGTTCCAATGCAGATAACGGCATTAATGTGGTTTATAACACCAATGTATATTACAATGTTACGCCTCCGGCGTCGGAAAGCAACCCATTTACAGTTGATCCTCTGTTCGTTTCCCCGGGCGCCGAACCGTACAATATTGATATGGAAAACGGCAGAGATGTGCTTAATGGGTATCGGCTATCGGCGATTTCTCCTTATATTAATAACGGGCTGATGATCAGCGATAATGGCGGGCTGGATTTTTGGGGAAAACCTGTGCCGCATGGCAGTACGGATATCGGTGCAAGCGAACATGAGTTCGACTGCGACGCCTCAATGGTGCATAACATAACGCAGGGGACATATCATTGCACCATTCAGGCGGCAATTGACGCCGCGGCGACCGGCGATGTGATCGAGGTGGATCAAGGCGTTTACAACGAAGCCATAGAGTTCAACGGCACAGATATTACCTTAACCGGCGCCGATCCGAACAATTGGTATGTGGTTGAAAATACGGTTATTGACGCAACCGGCTTACCTGCACCGACTCATGCGGTCGAATTTTCCGGCAGTGAAACGAGTAATTGCCTTTTGACAGGGTTGACAATTACCGGCGCCACTTTCAGCGGTGTCCGGGGAAATGGCGCGTCGGCGGCTATTGCGCATTGTATTATCGCCGGTAACGCAACCGACGCAAACGGCGGCGGATTGCTTGATTGCGACGGCGATATTTCAAATTGTATTGTTCGAAATAACGACGCAGTTTCCGGCGCCGGCGGCGGTTTATCTTCATGCGACGGGGATATTGTAAATTGTCTGGTTTATGGAAACCAGGCGGCCAATGGAGGCGGCTTAAATGACTGCGACGGCCTGATCGTAAACTGCACCATCGTTGATAACGCCACAGAAGGATTATATGAGTGCAGTAACGGCGCAAGCAGTAATACGTTTAATTG
>QNBS01000208.1 GCA_003644175.1 Planctomycetota bacterium
CAAATCGATACGCAAATCCTCAACAACGATCTGCGAGGATTTCCTATTGTAATTTCGCCGAACCAGGGCCCGGACGCGTGCAAGAAGCTCGGCGAATGCAAACGGCTTGACCAGGTAATCATCCGCCCCGCAATCAAGACCGGCCACCCGATCCTGGACCGTGTCCCTTGCCGTAAGTATCAAAACATGAGCATCCTTCTTCCGGGCCCTTATCTTTCGCAGAATGCTCAGGCCGTCCACGCCCGGCAGCATCAGGTCCAGAACGATCACATCATAATCGTTGCCTAATGCGTACCGCCGACCTTTACAGGCCGACGGCGTCTATTCTATTGCCAAAACACTACCGTGTCACCGGTATTTTCTACTTGTCGTCGTCATCGTCATCGTCATCGTCGTCGTCTGACTTGCCCTTTTCAACCGATTCTTCGACCAGCCTGCCGTCAGGAGTCAAGAGCAGCTCGCAGTGCCCGTCGCCTTTGCGAAACTTGATCTCGTACAGGACCATTGTTTTCCTCTCGCAGGCCAGTTTCACATTCTTGCCCGCCGCCTTGCGAGCCGCCTTCAGCGCCGCGGCCGGGACCTTGTCGGCGGCTATCTGTTGCTCTATTTCCACTAACGCGCCCGCATCGGTAACCAGCACATCCACGTCTGCCCCCTTGCGACCCTTCCACGAGCCTTCATAGAACGTCGAGCCGTGCTCGATTTCCTCGGCAAACTCCGTGATCTTCGCGCCGCGGGCCATCTTCTTGAGTGTCGCCAGCGCCGCCTTCGAAACCTCCGCGGCGGTTACCTTACGCTCGGTTTCGCCCGCCTTTGCCGTTGACGTGCATTTGCCTTTTGCTTTGGTCTTCCTGGCATACCCCACCGCACACAGCATCAAAGCCAGCAACATCACAACAGTAACCAGTTTCCAGTGTTTCCACCTCATTTTCTGTCTCCTTCATCAAAAAAAGATTCGCAATCTTCCTGCCCGCCACCATGGATCGGGCGTTTATTCGGGTGCAAGCATAGCAGGCTGAAGATGAGAAGACCATGAGAATCGAGAGTTTTCCCGGGAACGCCCACATCGAGGGTGAAACAGCCGCCTTATCTTGCCACGGCTTTTTGAGCCAGATACAAAGGCCACAAGACACCATCCAAATGACGTGCGCCGGCGTATCCGCCCACCCTGGGCGTCATTATCTCATCGGCAGGCCGGTCTGCCTGCTCATTATATGAAAAATTCAAAGCACCTTCGTGCTCGATGCCGGCGGCGTCCTTGACGTAGAACCTGATCGTCCTGATAAGATCGGCCTGCATGTCTATCTCGTAAATCAATCTGCCTTCCCGCCACGTCAGTTCCACCTCGACAGCGTCCTTTCCTTTGGCTTTGCGCGTCTCAAACCGGACCTCTTGCCCGGCGGCGTCGCGCCTGACGGTATCGATCGTGTGCAGCCCCATCCACGGACGACCGAATCCTGCAAAGAGAGTTTCCGCCGCAAACGTAGTCCGCACCCTCCCGGACAGATCGAAGACATGCGTTCTCTCACCGGTCTGATCGATTATGAGTCGATCGCCCAACTGCAGTTTAAGCCGGGGCTTGTGCTTCAGACTGCTTTCGTAAACAAACGGCAGACAGCCGAGCCCTTTTACGCTAACGCCTGCGATTTGGCCTGTGACGGTAAAATAAGTCCACCCTCGCTTGTGCATTTCGTCGCGACGGTCTTCAACTCTCACATCAGCCGGCCAGTCGTACTGGAAATACTGCTCGTACATTACGCTGGGGTGTTGTATTACCTGGACCGTCCCACCGCCGGCGGCGTCCGGCGGTGTGGCAATCACCAGCGTGCCGCTGCCAATGCCGGCGACGCGCCGGACTTCAGTGGACCTGCCTTCGACACGCGAAATGAAGCGGCTCATCGCCGGGCTGTCGGTCGGAAGGCGCATCACCGAAAGGTTCTCGGAGTACATGCGATGGTTGGTCATATAGACCACCGACCGTTTGCGGTCAAAGTCGTGGTTGCCAAGATTGTTCTGCAGCCACCGGCAATACGGTTGCTTGCCGTGCCTGTCGGGCATCATCTTGCGCATCATGACCGACTTGTCGGGTCCGTCGGGAAAAAACCACCAGTCCTGTTGGACATTGCCGGGAATCCGCACCGACCCTGGCGCAAGGTTGACTTGCCCGGCTCCCGACACCCCATCGGTAAGACTGACAGTCGGGATGCCGTAGTCGCCTTGCGGCTCCTGCGGCTGCTGCGTTGTTACCATAACAGCCCCGACAGTGATCACGCCTGCCGCTGCAAGCGATACGATCCCCGCCTTGCTGCCCGCCGTCCCTGCCACAGCAGCCGTAATACCAACCTTGGTCGCCGCCGCCGTCACCGCTATCTGACCGGCGGCAGCCTCACTCGGAGCCGTTATCTTCCCGAATACAACCAAAGCCGTTAACAATGCCCCCTTTCCAAGTCCTCGGCGAGAAAGCTGTTTTGCCAATGATTTCTTTGCCCTGAAGAAAAGAACACGTGCATTGAACTCGCTACAGCCCAATTCTTCGGCAATCTGGGCATAACCCATATCTTCGTAGCAGCGCATCACCAACACTTCACGATACCGTGCTCTCAGATGCACCATCGTGTCGTGGACAATCTGCTTGAGTTCCTGCGTGACAAGATTCGTCAGCCCCTCGTGCTCTTGTTCGCCGACACCGGCATATCCGTGCTCGGGCATCGGAACCGTGCGACGAGCCTTCTCACGGGTGTAATGATGATAGACCTTATGCAAAGCAATCCGACGAAGCCACGGCCAGAAGCGATCGGCACGTTCAAGTTTATCCAGGAATCTGAACATTTCCAACATGCTCTCCTGAACGATATCCTGACTCAGTTCTTCCCGCATCGTAAGGCGATAAACGTACGTATACAGCCGGCGGCGAGCATATTCAGACAGACGATTCAAGCTCTCATCATCGCCATGCTGAGCTTTTTCCACTAATTCGGTGTAGTCTATACTGTCAGGCATACATCCACTACCATTAAAAGAGTACCCGTATAGGGCCTGTATTACGCTTTTTCTCGGAAAAATAAGCCGGATTTAAGAACTTTACGACCCATTATCAGCCTCCCGCAGCCCAAAAACGCCGCCGCAGCCCTTTTCTCAACCCCCTGACAGGCCCTGATCACCAAAGAAGCATTATAACGAAAAGCCCCATTTTTGGCAACTCCAAACCACGACCCGACATATACCGACTTGCCCTGTCGCCTTACATCCCGGCAAGACCCCCGGCACGGTAGATTGGGCCAGAGGGCTATATATTGTAGATTGTGGATGTAGATTAGAGGTGTGCGGGAAATTGGGTTCGTTTCGTGATTTTTGGGTGTTGCCACATATCGGCCACTTCCGTGAGGGTTAAATACAGGGGCGGTCCGATTGCATCGGGCGTTGTCTTTTTGGTTGGGCATGGCTTGTAACTCCCCCTGTTTTCGGTGTTGCTTTGTCCTTAATTACATTACGCAACGTATTATACCACCTATTTGTCGAAAAAGCGAGCTTTTATCGGTCGGACAAGGAATTTTCTGAAAAATACGCAGATTTTTTTGACAACAAGCTGTTTCTGGCGTATATTATAATTAATCCAGTTACCTGGAGGTGGATGGCAATGTGCTATCGGGGCCCGAAAGGGCCTTTTTTTATATGAATTTTTCCCCAAAGACCTTGCCCGATCTTTGATCATATTTGTCTCTCAATATGAAGATGACCTTCCTGGCAAATGGCGCAGGGGCCTTGTCCAGCAGTTCATGTTCATGGAGAATTTCATTTCTGCTTGGGTGGGCGATCAAATCAGCTAATTGCAGTCCGGAGATATTGTTGGCTTTGGGTTTAACCTTCAATTGTTTGCTGGTGAGGACTTTCTGGAAGACGTCTGCTGGTATGTATTCTGTTCCCTGGTTCCAGAGCCTGCTAAATGAGTCTTTCAAACGACGATCACTCTTTCCGCCCCGAGATTCAGCCAGCGCATCGCCGTGTGCATCTTTCCTTTGAAGGAACATCGCATATCGCTCCAACAGAATAGCAAGGCAGTAGTGGTATGGATCATATCGCCAGGTTGAATACATTTCTTTGTGCTTTTTCTTGTCGAGGCATACTGAAATCACAGTGAATTCCCATGTGCGGAATAGAGCGAGCAATTCGGCGTCAAACCTGTTACGAACGTTCCGATCCCAGAGTACATGGAAGGCGTTTTTTGCATTTAACATCTCTTTCCTGTGTAAGATCACTGGATCGTCCGGGTGTGAGTTGAAGTATTTGAACTTGAGGTCTTCCATCTGCGGATGGACAGTTGCTTTTACATGGGCCAAATCCAGAATTACCCCAGTCAAGCTGAGAAAGCGATGTATCGGGTTATCCGAACTCTCCAAGTCGGAGTTTCCGACTTCGTCAATGTATATCCTGTACTTTTTCATTTTGGCCAAACCCCGCCAGCGCATTGTCAATTTGCTATTCAACGTTGACCTGGCGCGCTTCAGAAAGGCAGTTCGTCGGCAGGTCGGCCGGCCTTTGTAGAATCGCGTGCAGGTTCTGGTTGGGAATTCTCTTCTGCTAATTCCAGTTGATGGAGTTCTTCATACATGCCGTTTTGCTGAAGCCAGATCGGATCAGCGTTTCTTCTGATGAACTCGTCAACGGGAATCCCGTCAATGGTCGGAGGACGCTTGACCTGCTTCTGCTTTCCATTCATGTAAACGGTCATGTACTCTCGCTGCCGACGTTTCTTCTCCGCCTTCTCTGCGGGGGTGAGTTTTCGTTTCTGCTTTCCCATGACTGTGTCCGACGTTTTTTCGCATTCCTAACTTCTGTTTATATGGTTTCCAGATATGCCCGCTTTCGGGTCTTGCGTCCGCTGGTTTTTAGAGTTTTAGTTTTTTTATTGCTGTCAGGGTTTTGTTTATGTGGGTTTGGGTGTGG
>QNBS01000209.1 GCA_003644175.1 Planctomycetota bacterium
CTTGACCGCGGTCGGCACCACCGCGGCCAAAACCTGACCGAGCGGACAGACGTAGTAAGTGCTTATCCAGCGGGCCAGGGCCATCAACTGGCCGTCGACGAGCGGCTCATTGTCGATAACCTTTTTGACAACCTTGAGTTTGAATCGGCGGGACTTTTGCTCCTCGGGCGCCTCGTCAATGACCGCAACGCAAAAACCCGTCGTAAGCTTGTTGCCCCGACCAAACGGAACCTCCAGACGCCGGCCAACCTGTACGGGCCAAAAACGATCGGGCACAATATAATCAAACTCCGTATCGGCGCCGGTATCGAACGCAATGCGCACTATGTGCCCCCCGGAGAGGTCTTCGGCCTCCTCCGCACTTCCAAACAAACTCTTTGTGCCGTACCTGGTCATTTTATGTTAAGGTTGCCCGGTATAAATCCCCGGGTAACCTCCGGCAGCGCCGGGGGTTACCCAACCACACCAACCAAGTTAACTTTCGTAAATCTCATCGTCTCTTCGCTTCTCGGACATCTCACTTATAAACGTATCTTCCATCGCCAACCTCTATTCAAATAATACGCCGAGTTTTTCTTTTTCCTCTTTGTTCAGCACTTCGTCCGGCGTCCAGACGGCGAGTTCGAGGCTCTTTCTGCATGGGCAACTGTCATCGCAAAGCTCGCCGTCGATCGACAGCACCGCCTTGATCAGTTCGATCGCATTGGCTGTCGCGGCGGTCAGATTGCCGATGATCTCCTTTAGCAACTCATGCTTTCCTATGCCGGGATCGTGTTCCTTCCAGCAGTCGTAATCACTCGCCAGCGCGATGAGCGCATAGCACATCTGGGCCTCGCGGGCGAGCTTTGCTTCCGGCATGGCGGTCATGCCGATGAGGTCTGCGCCCCACTGACGGTGCATAAGCGATTCTGCACGAGTGGAAAACTGCGGCCCTTCCATGCAGACATAAGTGCCCTTATCGTGGGTTACCGCGCTGATGTCTTTTGCCGCCTCCACAATCTTCCGGCGCAGCCGCCGGCAGCACGGGTGGGCCAATTCACAGTGCACCGCGCCAAAGTCGGCAAAGAAGCTGCTTTGCCGACGGAAGGTCTTGTCGATAAACTGATCGACCACGACAAGCTCTTTCGGTGCGATATGCTCCTGCAGCGAACCCACGGCGCCGCCGGTAATCAGTGTCCGCGCCCCCAGTTTCTTCAAAGCGAATATGTTCGCCGCATAAGGCGCCTCGCTCGGCGATAACGTATGCCCTTTTCCGTGACGATTCAAAAACGCCACCTTTCGAGCCCCAAGATACCCCACCGCCACAGGCCCGCTCGGCTTGCCAAAAGGCGTATCGATATCCTGATACTCGATGTTCTTGATCTGCTCAGCCAGGGCCTCGCCCAGCCCGGAACCGCCGATAACACCGATAATTTCTTCCGCCATTGATACCTCCGCATTAGTTTTTACTGCATTTTAACCGTTCACAAGCCCGGTTTCATGTTTTTTTTTACGACGGTTTTGCTGCTGGCAGCCCCGATATGTTAGAATTGGCGACCATGAGTCTGAGCGAATCTGTAAAAACCAGGGCGCTTGAGCTTGGGTTTGACCTTGTCGGCATCACGACAGCCGAACCCATCGGCGCAGATGACACTGCGTACCTGCAAAGATGGCTCAATGCCGGGTATGCCGCGGGTATGGAGTATATGCACCGCAACATCGCCAAACGCATCAATCCGGCAGCGCTTATGGAGGGGGCCCGGTCGGTGATCTGTACTGCGATTGCATATGGGCCTATACCCGACGACGAGCAGGCAGGCCTGCTATCGTCTTCGGAATACATGGGTTGGATTGCCGATTTTGCGTTGTACGAGGACTACCATGTCTTCATGAAGAACAAGCTGCGGGCGCTTGCCGATTCTATCGGCGAACTGCTCAACGGCAGGCGCCGGCAATGCAGGATATGCGTCGATTCTGCGCCTTTAGCCGAGCGGTCGTTGGCCCGGCGGGCGGGATTGGGATTTATCGGCAGAAATCACATGTTGACAAATACTCATCTGGGGTCGCAGATTCTTCTTGGGCAGATTGTTACGGATATTGCCCTTGAGCCGGATGCACCGGCGGAGACTGCGTGCCAGGCTTGCGACAAGTGTATCGGCGCCTGTCCGACGGGTGCGCTGTCGGCCGACGGAGATTTTGATTCGGCAAAATGCATAAGCTATCTGACTATCGAACATAAAGGTGATATTGACGGCGACCTTGCCGGCAGGATCGGCAACAGGCTTTTCGGCTGTGACGAATGCACTCTGGCATGTCCGTACACACAGAATGCACCGGCGGCACAGAACGCCGAATTGAGATTTCACCCCGAATGGCGGCCGATGATGCTTGCCGAAATTCTCGAATGGCCTCCGGAGCAATTCGAGGAGTGTTTTGCCGATTCAACGGTAAAGAGACTGGGGCCGGAACGATTCAAGCGAAATGCACGGATATGCCTGCAAAATTGCCGGGACATGTAATACCAATCCCACCAAAAAAATACACGTTTGTACGCGGGCAAGTCGTTTCAGGACAACATATTACAATTTCTCTCGCGGAAATTTATTACCCTAAAGGGTATAAGCTACGGGGCCAGGAAGGTGTCTTTTTCGTCGCATGGGATCTCACGGCGCTCGTACTTGCGGATGCCGTTGATGGTGAAAATGTCGTCGCCCTGGATAAACCGAACCGTGATATACTCGACACTGCCGTCGGACCGGAGGATGTTCTGTCCTCTGCCCCTGTGGTTGCTGCTGAGTCGTCTGATCAATTTCTTATCGACGACCACCGAAGCGGGTGGCCTGTTTTTCCCTGTGTAAAGGCTCTCAAAGACCGGGCTGAGGTCGGACATAAGTATATATCGCTGCCCGTTCAACCGTTTGCTTGACTTGTCGCACATGATTCTGAAGCTGTAGGGGAAGTTGTTTATCGACGGAAAATCATTGTGAACGGCCAGTTGGTCGGCCGGGATATCCATGGCGGCGGCGTTTCGGTTTCCCGGACAGACAAAATGCTGAGGCTTGACATATTGTAGCTTGCCGAGCAGAAACGGATGACGTGTGTTTGACCCCTTGTCGCCGCGGGACCACCGTGTCCCGGCCGTCGTCGCCACATAAGGAATCCGGCCGTCGTTATCACCGGCATACCGGATAAAGCCGGCGCCGACATTCCTGAGCCGATTTTCGCAGGCGGTCCGCCAGGCTCTTTGTCTCATTCCCGACAATGTCGGAAAAGCGATACCAACAACGATAAGAATGCCTGCCGCTAATGCGCCCGTCTTGATTAGATTCTCGCGAAAACTCCACGGAACCGATACCGGTTCGCCAGCCCGGCGCTGCTGCGCCGTCGGATCCTTTTGCTGTTCCAGTATCAGAAGCTTGTGCAGTTGTGTTTGTCCGGAGGATGCCGCTAATTTCAGCCTTGCCACGGTAAGCTCCACGAGATTCTCCGGGCAGGGTCCGTACTTGATGCTGTCCAGTTGGGTGAGCGACTCCTCCAGTTGCGCATAAAGAACAGCGGCCTCCGGATTAGCCGCCACCAGATCTCGACCGCGGTCTATACTTTCCTCATCACCACAGCGAAAGTAGAAATCAAGAATAATGTCCTTATCTTCTTTACTCAAGCTACTCATCGTTCATCGCGGCTCCCGATTTACGGCGTTCCACTTCTTCGTAAAGTGCATTACTGCCGTGTGAAGGCGGCTTTTCACGGTTCCAATGGGTATACTGAGAATCTCGGCCATATGTTTGTAAGAAAATTGCTCAAAGTACGCCAGAATCAGTATTCCTCGCAGATTTTCCGGCATATCCGCTACAACCTCACGCACCCGCCGCGCCGTCTCCTCTATGGCGACCTCATCGTCCGGTGTGGTCTTATACGACGTAAGAATATTTATTACATCGTCAACGGAAACATCTCCGCTGTCTGCTATCGCCCCGATGCTCATCGATGAATGACGCTGCATCTTGCGAAGCGCGTCTTTGGCCTTGTTGGCGGCGATCGTGAACAGCCACGGCCTCAGGGGGCGGTTTGTGTCGAAGCTGTCCCGACTGGCGAAAAGCTGCAAAAACGTCTCCTGGAACACGTCCTCCACAAGGTCCTGACGGTTCAAAAAACGCCTCAGAAACGCATACAGGGAGTTTTTATACCGTTCCACGATCTCGCGAAACGCCGTCTCGTCCCCCTCCCGATACCGCTTGAGCAGTTCGGCATCGGTATATTTATCTAATGAAGGATTCATTGCATAAGCCTTCTTTGGCCGGCCTGCTTATTCCAAAGCCTGGAAATCGTCATTGTTTACGTCAAGGTAACAGATGTCCATTATACGTTTTCTCATGCCGGAATTGAACCGCAAAATCAAAAAAACCGCCCCCAACGACAAGATTCGCTTGTCATTCCCGCGAAAGCGGGAATCCAGCATAAAATAGCTTCCGCCGAAGAGCCTGCCCTGAGCGTAGCCGAACGGGCGGTTTCCTGTTTCTTGCGCACTTGGCTAAAATGTTAACAAAAATACTCCCCCGCTGGTCAGGTCAAGCGGACGATGAGATCACCCATATCCGGATAGAGCCGAATTAGTTCGTCCCTGTCCACTCTCTGGTAATCGGCAAATTCCAGGCCCGGCGACACTGCCCGGCCCATCAGGGCGAAATCCGCCCCTTCCCGCCCACTCCCGACCCCTCAATCCGTTCACAAGCCCGATACGTCTCAACACAGACCCCCCTCGTCCGATAAAGGCCGCATGCCAAACAGTCTATAATCCGTTGTGCATCAACTATTCAACCTGATTAGTCCTGATCGTCGTTGGCGATCGTTGCCGACTCTATCGCCACCGTTTCGGCGGGCACATCGTCGTAATGTCCTTTGCTTGCTGTCTTTACGCCGGCGATTGCATCCACGACCTCC
>QNBS01000210.1 GCA_003644175.1 Planctomycetota bacterium
ATATATCACTTGACATTGACTCTTCATAAGTGATATAATGCGTTGCATAATTGAGGACAACACTACACCAAAAACAGGGGGAGTAACAACCAGTGCCCACCAAACCACCGCATCACGTTTCGAGCTTCATATTTCGTATTTCGTGCTTGTCTCGGATTTCGACATTCGCATTTCGGATTTTCCCCCATTTCCGCAAAACGAACCCAATTCCGCCCCGGCGGACCTGTGGAAGCCCAAAAAAAACAAAACGAACCCAATCTACCGTCCCACCACCCCACTATCTACTATCTGCTATCTGCTGTTTTTAACAAAACAAACCCAATTCACCGCCGAGACCCCCGAATCTACGAACTATGAACTACGAACCACCAACTACGCATTATTCGGAAGAACCAAAATAAAAAAAACTCACTACTATATATTGTGTATTGCCCAACCTGCCTAAATAACCGCCCGGGCGTTAATCTGCCCGTCAAATTGGGCCCTTGAGAAAACCTTGCTTTCCACGCCATAAACGAGCCTCTTGCGGCCGATTGTCATAACCGAACGTATTCAAACCACTTACAGTTCGCCCTGGGCTTTATTAAAGTTCTTCCACCACACTTGACGATATCAATACTGTTAAGGCTGTCGGGCCAAAACGGCTCAAAAGCCCACCCACAACATGTTGTGGGCCGATAAAACAGGAGCCAAACACGGATATGCAAAATAAGAGCCTCATAATGGACTCGAGGGTTACGCAAAAGAAAGTGGTGTAGGCCTGCTGCCGCACCACTGAGCACGGCGGCGGGAAACGGAATTTCCCGCCAAATGCTCCAGAGCTTAGGTGACAACAATGGATACGCCAAATCATGAACTAACCAGCCACAAGACGCCGCATTACGCCGTCGAACAATTCAACCGGCAAATGATCAACAAGTTCGAGCCCGGCGACGACGAACAGTTCGAAGCCGACAGCAACACACCGCTCGGGCAGTTGCTCAAGCTGATCGGTTCGCTGCCCGAAATACGACACGACAAGGTTCACGGTGTCAGACGGCAGATCGATCACGGCGATTACGACATCTCCACAAATCTCGATGCCGCCCTGGACAAAGTGCTTGAAGAGTTCTTAACCGATGACTGATAATTGACTATCCTGACTATCTTCTGCATGCGCGATCGCAAGTATCGCCGCCCTCGGCCGGTTGGCTGCACATATATCACCCACATAACGCCGGGAAAATTACACAGCACCCTGACGAAATCACCCGCCCCGCCGGCCGGCGCGATCACGTCGTCTCCGGCACATCCCCCTCATAATCGTAATCGTCAAGGTCAACCGGCTTGTAGTCGGGCGCCTCGGACCGCTTCAGCTCCTCGGCGTATGCCGCAATAATCATTTCCTGGATATCCTTGCGGCATTGCGCATTGATTGGATGCGCGATATCGGCATGGAGTTTTACCCGCCCTTTCACGTCCTGCCTGCCACGATTTTCGGATAATGACGTGCCGCAGTTGTTGCAGTATTTCGCCCGAAGATGATTCTTCCCTCCGCATTTCTCGCAATGGTCGCTCATCTTCCGCGACGGCATCGCCACAAACAAACCCCCGGCGCCTTCAATGACCTTGACGTCCCTGATCACAAAATCATTATCAAGGGTCATCGAGCAGAATGCTTTGAGCCGGTCATCTTTGTTGGCAACCATCTTAACTCTGACTTCGCTGATCTTCATTTTGCCTGCCTCGTGAAATTATTACCATCTGTTGCTGTTCACTATCAAACTTTCACAATCGAAGCTCTCTCTCAGCATCGACTGGTAACGTTCAGTATCCCGATCAGCAATGGCGACCATACAGAACATCGCCGAACCGCTCCCACTGAGGCACACACTCCCAACTCCTAATGCCTCCAGGTGCGACTTCAATTCCGATAATTCACGATGTAATTCAAGGCAGCTTTTCTCAAGCATATTTGCGCACATTGCGGCAACGGAATCAAATTTATTTTTCGCAATCAGCCCATTTATTCTCCCACTAAGTCTGTCATATAAGACCTGATCGTGTTCATAATTCCCATAAACCCTTTTGGTTGAAACACTTACGTCAGGCAACGCCAAAATCGCCCTGAATGAAAATTTTTCTTCAATTTCTCGAATTTTTTCCCCGCGCCCGGTGCAAAAAGCCAGAGGTCCCCCCAAAAAGAACGCTATATCACTACCCAGCCGGCAGGCGATCTCGCCAATGTCGGCGGCGCTCGCACCCATGCCGGCAAACCTGTCCAGGCCCAACATCGCCGCGGCCGCATCGCTGCTGGCGCCACCCAACCCGCTGGCGGCCGGCACATTCTTCGTCAGTGTCACACGCACCGGCATCTTGGCGCCGGCGGCCTCGAACAAAGCCTCACACGCCCGATAAACCAGATTATCCGCACCTTGCGGCGCCCAGTGCGGCCCCCGGCATATCAACTCAATACCGTCCTTTTCGCCCCGCTCAAACAGCAACTCATCATACAGGTCAACCTTAGCCATCAACGTCTCGATCTCATGAAAACCGTCAGCCCGCCTGCCCGCAACGAGAAGGCTCAGATTAATCTTAGCCGGCGCCCGAACCACCAGCCCGTTGCCGGCTGCACTGAATTGCTCCATATTCGCCACCTGTCGCACTCCACCAGAACCAAAGAACGTCAAATCACAGCCTTTTTCCCGCCACTTGCCGGCAAATTAACCGACTTGTTGACATTAGCCCACTTGGCCGTTAATATCTATCAAAATCTCTTGCGGACAGTATACTATGGATAAACCTGAAAGCCAGAAACTCGCCTGGTGGCGCCTCCATCGGCGGCTCTACAACTGGGTCATTCACTTTGCCGGTACGCGGCACGGTGCGACGGCGCTTTTCTGTCTCAGCTTCGCCGAGTCGAGTTTTTTCCCTGTCCCGCCCGACGTACTGCTGGCCCCGTTAACTCTTGGAGCACCCAAAAAGTGGTTCCGCTTCGCCTTGGCCTGCTCAATCGCCTCCGTCCTCGGCGGCATTTTCGGATTCGGTATCGGCATGTTCCTGTGGGACCAGATCCACCCGTGGGTATTCGAGCATCTCGGCGCCGTCGGACTCACCCCGAAAAACTTCGACCTCTTTCAGAAAAAATACGACGAGTACGACTTCTGGATCGTATTCACCTGCGGCTTTACCCCCCTGCCGTATAAGGTCTGCACCATCTCCGCCGGCGTCGCACGGATAAGTTTCGCAGGCTTCCTCCTGGCTTCAGCCATCAGCCGGTCGGCGAGATTCTTCCTCGTCGCAGGGCTCTTCGGATGGAAGGGGGAAAAGATCAGACCGTTCATTGAAAAGTACTTCAACTGGTTTTGCCTGGCTTTCATGCTTGCTTTGTTTGCAGGCTTCGCCGCGATCAAGTTGTTCCATAAATAGATGAGACGTTAAGATGACCGAAGAGCAGAAACAGATTCTCCTCAAGACCGCTAAGGACGCAGTCGCCGGCGCTGTAAACGACCGGCCCGCCGCTCCGCCTTCCTGCGACGACGGCGACCTCAACCGCCAACAGGGCTGTTTTGTCACCTTGACGAACGACCGGCGTCTCCGCGGCTGCATCGGCCGATTTACCGCCGACATACCCCTCATCAGACTCGTGGCCGAAATGGGCGCCGCCGCCGCAAGAAAGGATCCGCGATTCGTCGCCGACCCCATAACGCCCGCCGAGCTCAACCAACTCCACATCGAAATCTCCGTCCTGTCGGCCATGACCAGGACCGATGATCCGCTCAGCCTCCGCCTCGGCATCGACGGCATCTATATCACAAAGGGCTACCACTCCGGCTGCTTCCTCCCGCAGGTCGCCACGGAAACCAACTGGACCAAAGCCGAGTTCCTGGCTTACTGCTGTGCGCACAAGGCGGGCCTCGACCCCGACGCATGGCGGGATCCCGACACCGACGTCTATCTCTTCACAGCCGACGCCTTCGGAAAAGACTATGCCGATATTTAAACCAAATCTCGAGACAACGATGACCCGGCGAATCATTATCCTCGCAACAGCCCTTTGCCTGCCGGCGCTGTCGGCCTGCAACGAGCAGACCAAACGCCCGCCGGCGGCGGCGAAGTTCTCTACCCCCGCCGGCCTCATCGAATACCTCAGCCCCCTGCCGGCCGTCCAAAAAGTCGAGCCGTGGCAAAACGATTACGCCCAGGGAATCACCATCACAACCGCTCACTACACGATCCACACCACACTCATGGACCCGCTCATGCTCCGCCAGGTCCCCGGCTTCATGGAATCGGCATACCGCGCCTACCAGAGCCAGCTCCCCGAACCAATCGACACAAAAATCAAATTCCGCACATACCTCTTTGCCGACCGAGCCCAGTGGGAGCAGTTCACCAAAGGCTTCGCCGCCCCCCACGCCAATCTCTATCTCAAGATCGTCAAGGGCGCCTATTGCCTCAAGGGCCGATGCGTCGCCTACAACATCGGCAGGACTCGCACCTTCGCGGTTCTCGGACACGAAGGCTGGCATCAGTTCAACAGCAGGCATTTCGTCTACCGCCTGCCAAGCTGGCTCGACGAAGGCATCGCGACCCTGTTCGAGACCAGCCGATACTATCAGGGCGGATTCGAGTTCCTTCCCGGCAGAAACGGCGGCCGTCTCGGATCCCTCAAGACCGCCCTGCTCGCAGACCGCATGATACCGCTGACCACACTGATCACCCTCAACCCCGGCCAGGTCGTAGAGAGCCCCAACGCCGTCAAGGCCTACTACGCCCAGTCCTACGCCCTTGTCCGATTCCTCCGAGAGGCCGATTACGGCAAGCGGCTCGTCAACTACCACAACCTCCTGCTGGCCGGACTCCGGGGCAACTGGCCCCTCGACCCGGCGATCCGCCAACTCGCATCCGACCGCAACATCCCGCTGACG
>QNBS01000211.1 GCA_003644175.1 Planctomycetota bacterium
ATACACCTGCTGCCCCGTTTTCTGATCTGGAACAATTCGGAGTCTTGCAATGCCTTAGAAAACCTGATAAAACAGCCCCGCCGAAGGCGGATTCAATACCTGCCGAAGGCAGAAAGAGTCTCTATCCTCCTGCCTGACAATATGTTATGATACGTCATCCTGATCATACATTGGGACGATAATAAAAATTTGGTGTTGACCTCAGGCCAGGATCAAGAACAAAAACATGGCGATGCCTAACACCGCCATGAGTACTATGCGGAGCGACCATGCGTAGTAGCCTCTTGTGGCGGCATTGAGGAAGAGATATACCACGCAGATGAGCGCGAACATGCCGATTAGAGTTCCGGCCATCTTCGCCCAGTCGAGTCGTTTTTCGCGGGTGATGGTTATCTTTCGCTCGGCCAGTTTGTTGAGCTTGCTCTGGGAGGTGTCGATGAGTATCGCCTCCCGCCAGATCGGGCCGGCAAGACCGGAGAATCGCTGCGTGAAGGTGTCTGCGATGAATTTTCCCGACGACAGGTCATTTTCGGTAATCTCCATGCTCACCGGCACAACCGATGAATCTCTCTGAAGCGACCTGAGCATTTGTGAGATTCTGCTCGTCGCATCGGCGAGGGCCTGGCGATGAGCTTCCTGCCTGCTGATGCACGAATCAGCAGAACGCGCCAAGGCAAGGTCCCTCGAAGGATTGCTGCTTAGAAAGTCCGGGAAACTCTCGACCCACGGTTTCTCGGCGAAGCGCACCTCCGTGCTCGATATGCCGTCGGGACCTTTGACTTTAAGCCACACTTTGCCGCTGCTGGCCTTGTCATCGTTCCATGACATCCGTTTGGTCTGGGCATCGTCGAAACCCAGCCGGACCCACAATTTCAACTGGGTCGCCATCGTGTTATCGGTATCCGTCCGCCACGGGTCGCTGCCGAGGTTTTGAAGCACACGACAGGTTATGGGCTTGCCGGTACCGTGTTGACTGCTGTATTGTTCAATCTGGCGGGCCAGTTCCGTGAGGAGTCCGCGATCGTGATCGTCCTGCAGTAGGGCGATTTGGCGGGATACCTGGGCGTCGGCGAGATATGACTGTATGGTTGTCTCTGCAATCTGTCGCCCCAGCGCCAGCACGGCAGCACGCCTGGAGGGATAAACGTCGGCAAGAAACTGCTTCTCCACGCCCTCATGCCAGATCGCCGACTCCTTAGTTGCTTGCGCAGTCGGCGCTCGAAGCTTTATTTGCATCACTTGCTTTTGCGTTCGCACAGAGGGCCTTGTAAAAAGTATTGCCCCCAGCAATACCACCGCGATCAGAGCAACTACGCCCAGGGCCACCAATAACCCCTTGCCCTTGCCGGATTTAATTACAGCAAAGATAATCAACCCTAAAATGAGCAAACCCGGGATCAGAAACACCGGCACGAACATCAGTTTTAGTCTGGCCCCGCCCCCGCCGACGCCGACGAAGTGCAGCACATTTAACAGCACCAGCAGTACGCCCGGAACGGCCAAAACAGCCGCACCTACAGAAACAGCGATCACCCAGGGCTTGTCTTTACCGAATTTGACCGCGGCAAAAATGAACAGCCCGATGATTAAGAAGATTGGGATTATCAACAGGGGAAGCCCAATGGCAATTCTCGGAACAGTTTCAACCATCATTATCTTGCTCCATTACTGGTAAGGGTAGTCAGTTCTTTATGTCGTTTTTTCGGCGGCCAGGCTAACAGCACTACACTTAACACAAACAGTCCCACCAGACCGGGAAGCTCGAGCGGCGCCATATGGCGCGGGTGCAGAAGGCCCATGATCGTCTCGATCGCCGGGCCCAACTGGCTGGCCTTGAGCATCGTCGCAATGCTGTCAACATCAATCCTTTTAAAGATATTCGCCACTATCGCACCGGCGCCCCAGAGCGCTCCAAGCCCGAACAGGGCCCTTATGATATGCGCGGCGCCGCCTTTTCGGCGACCGATGATAATAAACGTTGTCGCAAGCAGCAGCAGCGTTGACGCCACGGTATGCCCGATCTGCTCCAGCAGGCGCGGCCACTGGGTGTATCCGAAAAAGCGCGTCAACTCTTCTGCAAGTTCGGGATCGGGAAAGCCGGCGGCAATCATATAAGGGGTCCGCAAGACGGTGAGCAGATGCACAAGAATTGCCGACAGCAAACAAATAATGCCCACGAAACCGATGAATCCGCCGAAGATATCGACCGGACGCGGCAGAATATACGAACCGGCGCTGGGTGTATTGGACCTCGTCGGCGCCGGCTGGGCTGCTGCGGCCTGCGCCGGCGGTTCATGGCTCTGGCTTGCCGGTTCGGTCTGCTGCGCCTGCTCAGGGGTCGGGGCGGGCGTTTTCTTCAATTCGTTGGCATCTTCCCATATCACGAGGCGTCGCCCGCTCTTGTCCTTGAAATTGCCCGTCAGAATCAGAATGATATCGATGATCTGCCCGATGCCGAGAAGCCCCGCTGTGCAAAGCCACAATATCCCGGTTCCTATCTTGCCTACATAAAACCGGTGCAGGCCGTTTAGACCCATAAACATCCCGCCCGAGAGAATCAACGCCATCAATCTCCTGGAGGGTGATATGTTGGGCGGCAGGGGCGGCAGGGGCGGCTTGTTGGTCGGTGCAGGCGACGGCGGGTGCTTGTGCTGGGCCCTGTTCATTGCGGCGACGGCACTGTGAGTCATGCAGAATGCGCTGAATATCTGTACGACGAGCGAGGTTCCCGCCGCCACGCCCATGACAAGCGCCATGTACCCGGCGCCGAATATCGACGCCGCTATGAAGCCGGCAAGGCCAACCCCGAGAGCATGCTCGAGCGAAACGCGCTTGCCCCGCGTGGGAGAAGATACCTTCCACCAGTCGGTTAAACACAACGGGATCATAATGGCTATCCAAACGGATTTGCCGGAATGTCCCGGGACCGGTGAAAACATCATACAGGCAATCCCTATCGGAATGGCGGTTATCGCGCCGGTAGCAAATTTTCTGAGCCAGACGGATTCTGCTTCGAGATTGGACAGCCATTTCCACCGCGAATAAAGGATCGTTTTGGCGGCGGCAACGATCATAAAGAAGGTTATGAAGAAGCCCGTTATCCCCGTCACGTAGTCTACGTTCCCTGGGCGCGTAAACATCGCCACCCCCACGGCAATGGCGCCTGCTGCAATCAGACCCAAAAAATGTCGCTGACGAGGCAGAATAGGATCGGCTGCTGTTGCTTGACCGGCCGACATACGCGGTCTCTCAGCCGGTGTCGGCGGGGCGACGTTGTGCGGTTTTTTCGGCTGCTGCTGTGGCTGTGGCTGGGGCTGGGGCTGGGTTTTTGGCGGAGTGGGTTTTACCTTTGCTGCGATTCGCGCGGCTACTATCGAGAGGCTGTCCGGTGAAAAGTGCGATACGCTGTTTCGCACATGCGCCGAACCGAAGACGTCCTCGGCCATCTCCTGCACCGTCCTGTATCGGCGGGCCGGGTCCTTTTCGAGGGCCTTGCGGATGACTCTGGCGAATGTTTCGTCTATGCCGGTAAGGTCGGGCTTTGCGGTCATGTGCTTCATGAGCACCTCGGCGGGACTGTTGCCGAAGTAGGGGACCTGCCCGGTGAGCATCTCATAGAGGAGTATGCCGAGGGCGTAAATGTCGATGCTGCGGTCGTAGCGTCCCCGACCTATCTCCGGGGCCATATAATGGACCGTTCCCACCGTAACCGTCTGGCCTGCGCACTGGCTGGTGTTGATCGCCTTGCTCAGGCCGTAGTCGCCGATCTTGACCCGTCCGTCTTCGTAGAAGATATTGCCGGGCTTTAGATCGCGATGAACAATTCCGTTCTCGTGCAGGTAACTTAGCCCTTTGGCGATTTCGCGAAGAAAAAAGGCCGCCTTCTGCGTGCCCAGGCCGTTTGGAGAGTCCTTGATCATGTCGGCCAGCGAAGGGCCGGAGACATATTCCATGATGACGAAAGGCCTGCCCTTGTCGTTGTGCTTGACATCGAATATGGTCACAAGGTGCGGGCTTTTGAGGTTCATGCAGTGATTGATCCCCCTCAGTTCAATCTGCTCATAGGTCTGGACGGCCTTTATCGCAACCTGCTTTCCGCTGTCGCTAATGGCGTAGTAAACCTCGCCGAAGCCTCCACGACCTACTCCGCGCTGGATTGTGTACCCGGTGAGCGGTTTGTCGCCATACTTGTATTGAAAATGCTGCTTCATCGGTTTCTTCCGTTTTAAGAGAGGAATTTTGCAAAAGTCTTGTTAAGATTTTGCCCCGCCCATTTATCCTTCACAGCGACAACCACACAGGGTGGGTTTATTCCACCAAGACCTCTAAACGCCTTCTCCAACAAGAACCACATTCATTCTTCCGATCTTGATCGGCGTGTCAAGCGGCAGCCCGTATCGACCGTCGAACTCCTTGCCGTTTACGATCACATTGTCCTGCGTCCTGCAATACATCCTGCCGTCCCGCACAAACATCGCCAGGGATTTTTCGTTGTTGTTGTTGTTGCTGTTGCTGTTGCTGCGAATATGATTTCCGATTCCGGGTCCGATGAGGATATCGCGATCCATCAAGATGACATGGTTGATGTCCGGTCGCGGCAGTTTGGCGCCGGCAAGGAGCAGGGTGGCGGTGTTGCTGGCGGCATTCGGCAGATTGAACTTCATCCTGCACCTGTGCGACAATGCGATCTTGTCGCCGTCTGCGAGGAGCTTTTCGGTAACCATTTTATCGCCCACGCCGATCGGATCGTCTGAACGAAGAAAATAGTCCTCATCCTGCCGCTGGATCGTCGCAACGGGCATATTCGGCGGCGCCATTAGCCCTACGGCGGGCCTTGCCGACGAACTGATCGGCCCAATCGATACATTGTTGTTTCGCACGACGTAAAAG
>QNBS01000212.1 GCA_003644175.1 Planctomycetota bacterium
CCTGTTGCGGAAAGAAAAAATGGCCGCTGTCATCCCCGCGAAAGCGGGGATCCAGTGCGAATAGTCTGGATTCCCGCTTTCGCGGGAATGACAAATGTTGTTTCCGCAACAGAAACTAATTAATAATAGAATGTTTCCGGGCTCTGCCCCTAAACGATGGAAACTTGTTTCAACCGACCTGAAGCATTGAGGCGTCCGATACAATGAGTGAGCTGCAAGTCCTTACTAATGCAGATGTTACGCATATGCTCCAGCGCATCATCGATGCCGGCGCCGAAGGCGTGATGAGTCATTTGGTCAAGGGAAAATGGCACGTATGCGAGGTAGTTTTCAAGACACTGACGTCTTGCACGGTGCACGTCGAGGTCAAGCAGCAGAAAAAGTTGATTCCAGTGGACATAGCAATAAACCAACCGGTCGGTATCTCCATACGGTACGAGTTCAACAAGTATGTCTTTGAAACCATTGTTGTAGGCTACGAATCGTCCGTCAATGAATCCTGCGGCGGCAAGATAGTCCTGGATTTGCCCGATAAGATCGAGTGTATGCAGCGACGGGCTTATTTGCGAGCCAACGTTCCGACAAACCTCAACGTAAAGGTCCTTTTCTGGCACCGCGGGTATATGGACGACACGAAAGAAGCCCCTCCCGACAATTACTGGCAGGGGCGCATGGTGAATTTGTCGGCGGGCGGGTTGCAGATTGCCGTCGGGATCGATCAGGGACCGAATTTCCGCACCGGACAGCTTGTGGGGCTGCAGTTTACCCCTATGTCGCATCAGAAACCGATTCTGTTGGAAGCCCAGGTCAAACACCTGGCCGAAAAGGCAGAGGGAAAGCAACTCTATGTCGGTGTTGAATTCCTGGGCCTCGAGGTGAGCAGCGAGGGACGTCAGAAACTGCGTCGAATAATTGACGTTGTCGGCGAGTATGAGAAACAAAACGCTGCGCCAAAACAGGTTCAAGAATCCTGAATCGCCGGCCGATTCGACCGGATCGGTTGACAGCGGCCTGTGAGCCACTTACAATCATTTCTCAACAGCAATCGCTGCTTTACAATTTCTTTCGCGGAAATTTGTTATCCTGTAAGGGGATAAGTCATGTATGCGCTAATCGCTATGGGACTGCCTTTTGGAGTGATTTCTGCTCTGCGGGATAGATTATTGACGCGCGGGGTGTTTTGAGTTATCATAACCGGTTCAATTATCGACGGTTGGTTATTTGAAAGAACACGATATGCTCAAAAGAACTCATTATTGCGGAAATATTCGCTCCGATCATGTGGGCCGGGCGGTCGTCGTTTGCGGCTGGGTGAAGTCCTATCGCGACCATGGCAATCTTGTATTTATTGACCTGCGCGACCGCCAGGGCCTCGTGCAGCTTGTTTTTGACCCGCAGACACAGCCGGAGATTCACAAGATCGCACGTGACATCCGATGCGAGTGGGTCATCGCCGCCGGCGGGCGGATTCGCAGACGATCCGAGGGCATGGAGAATCCCAAAATGCCGACCGGTGAGATTGAACTCGCCGTCGATCAACTGGAGATCCTCAACAAGGCCAGGACGCCGCCGTTTGAGGTTGACGACGCCGAAAGCGTCAATGAGGAATTGCGCCTCACCAACCGCTACATAGATCTTCGCCGGCCCAGGATGCAGGACATAATACGTCTGCGCCACCGCACGGCAAAACTCGTTAGGGACTACTTCGACGAAAACGGTTTCTGGGAGATCGAGACGCCGATGTTAGGCAAGAGTACGCCCGAAGGGGCACGCGATTTTCTCGTGCCCAGCAGACTCTACAAGGGTGCTTTTTATGCGCTTCCGCAATCGCCTCAGTTGTTCAAGCAGATACTGATGGTCAGCGGTGTGGATCGTTATTTTCAGATCGTTCGCTGCTTCCGCGACGAGGACCCGCGGGCGGACCGCCAGGCGGAATTTACCCAGATCGATGTGGAGATGAGCTTCGTCGATTCCGAGGATGTGATGAAGGTCAATGAAGGGATGGTCGCCCGGGTCTTTAAGGAAATCTTAGGCGTTGAGGTCCCGCTTCCGGTTCGCCGAATGAGTTACGCCGAGTCGGTCAACGACTACGGTATCGACCGGCCGGACCTGCGATTCGACATGAAACTAAAGGACATCACCGATATCGCCGCCCAAAGCTCGTTTAAGGTATTTAGCTCGGTCGCCGAAAAGGGCGGCATTGTCAAGGGGCTTTGTGCGCCGCAGGCCAACCGCTTTTCACGCAGCGATATCGAAAAGGGATTGGCCGGCTTTGTCGCCGATTACGGGGCGAAGGGGCTGGCGTGGTTTAAGGTGGCGCCCGCAGAGGCAGGCGACAGACTCCAACTCAACAGCAGCATCGCAAAGTTCTTCACCGCCGACCGGCAGGCGCAGATTATCGAGCGCTTCGGCGCCAAGGATGACGACCTGATCCTGCTGGTCGCCGACACCGAAGCCGTTGCAAACAAGGCCCTTGCGCCGCTGCGCGTCAAACTGGGCGCCGACCTGGGGCTGTATGATGAGGGGCAATTTGAATTCGTGTGGGTGGTGGACTTTCCGCTGTTTGAATGGAACGAGGACAACAAACGTTACGATTCGCTGCACCACCCGTTCACTTCGCCGATCGCCGACGATATGGGCAAGCTCGATACCGACCCGGGCGATATCCTGTCCCAGGCCTACGACCTGGTGGTCAACGGCTCCGAAATCGGCGGCGGCTCAATTCGTATCCATGACGCCAACGTGCAGGCGAAGGTCTTTGACCTGCTGAACATTTCACGCCGCCAGGCTCAGCAGCGTTTCGGGTTTTTCCTGAAGGCGCTGGAATACGGCGCGCCGCCCCACGGTGGAATCGCTTTCGGTCTGGACCGTATGGTCATGCTGCTTGTCGGAACGGATAATATCAGGGATGTCATCGCCTTTCCCAAGACTCAGCGCGGCCAGTGCCTGCTCACGGCCGCTCCAGGCGACGTGGACCAGGCCCAATTAGATGAATTGAACCTGCGCGTGCAGAAACACTCGCATCAGCCCCGGACAGGGGACGAGTAGCACTCTGTCAAGACAGATGACGCCTCTGTCATTCCGACCGGAGGCGCGCCGAAGGCGGGCCGCAGTGGAGGAATCTGTTAAGAAAGCAATCGCCGAAGGCGATTGCGATATTGTGATGGCGAAAGAAAATAATGTTCAGAAAAGTCGGCCGATATCTGGATGTGCTGCTCCGCAGGCTGAGGCTCAAACCCCTCACGCTCGCAGAGAAATGCCGCCTGCAATTCGGCGCGGCGGTCCTTTTCAGTCTTACCCTTGCGCTCCTGATACCGTACTTCTGGATGGGCAAGCTGACCGAAAAGATTGCCCTCGATGCCGGCCGGGCCGTTGCCGATACAGCATTTGAAAGGCACTTCCGGATAGAGGTCGATCCCGACAAGGGGCTGGCGATGCTCGACAATACAGGTCGCGAGCGCAAGTCGGCCAACCGTATGAATCGGTGGATTCGGCTTGACGAAGGCGACAAGGATGCGACCGCCGGGCTCACAAAAAGACAGCAGGACGTGATCGAAGATCTTACCGGCGACCAGCAAAGAGACGACTTTGCCTGGGTTGACCGAAACGACTCGGTCGCCTGCAACAATTATGTCCGGATTGTCCGTGCGACGGACTCGTGCATCTTCTGTCATAAACCGCAGGGTTCGGCGGCGGCATTCAACAAGGGCAAGGTTGTCGGCGCCCTGATCGTGCGAACGCCGGCGCGACAACCGGCAAAGACCATCCTGATGAATCGGCTCTGGACGATCATCGCAGGTCTGTTAGCGGCGATCGGCGCCATGGTGGCGTTTTATATCATCACCCAGCGTGTTATCCTGAGCCCCATCCGTCAACTCAGGGCGCTGGTGAACAATGTCGCCGAAGGCAACCTGGACGCCCGGAGCGCCATCAAGAGCGGCGACGAATACGAAAGGCTTTCCGAGGCGTTTAACAACATGTTGGACGGTCTCCAGAGCTCGCAGGAGAAGCTGCGTCAGGCAAACAAGCAACTCGACGCCAAGATCGCCCAGCTTTCCGACCGGAACATACAATTGTTCAAGGCCAACAAGCTCAAGAGCGAATTCCTGGCCAACATGTCGCACGAATTTCGAACGCCGCTGAATGCAATTTTGGGCTTTGCCCAACTGCTCCGCGAAAAGCCCGGCGATGTCCTGGAAAAATCCAAACGCTATGCCGACAACATCATCACCAGCGGCAGGAGCCTTCTGAATATGATCAATGATCTGCTCGATCTTGCAAAGGCCGAAGCCGGTAAGATGGAACTGCGAATCGAAAAGACAAGCATCGGGCAGTTGTGTGAAAGCCTGGTCACTTTTTTCGGTCCGCTTACCGAGCAAAAGAACATCACCCTTGACCTTGACGTCGCCGACGATATTCCGCTCGTGCAGACGGATTACGGCAAAGTCCAGCAGATACTGTACAACCTGCTCAGCAACGCCCTCAAGTTTACCCCTCAGGACGGACGTGTCGCTGTTACCGCCGGGATGCTCGACGACGTAACCGTTCGGATCAGTGTCAGCGACACCGGATGCGGCATTGCCGAGGACAGCCGGCAGAAAATCTTCGAGAAGTTCCGACAGGTGGACGGCTCGATCACCCGGCCGGGCGCCGGCACAGGATTAGGGCTTGCAATCTGCAAGGAATTGGCAGACCTGCTGGCGGGCACGATCTCGCTGGAAAGCAGCGAAGGCGACGGCACGACCTTTTCATTGGACATCCCCGTGAATCTGCCGACAAAGCCCGCCGAGACCGAAAACGCCTCGCCCGCAAAGTAAAGCCACGCTAAAGCTGAAAAATCCGAAGCACAAAATCCTAAACTCGAAACAATATCGAATGTCTCAAATTC
>QNBS01000213.1 GCA_003644175.1 Planctomycetota bacterium
GTTGCTCCCAAGACAAAGGCCCTGACGCCGCCAAAGACTGAGGCTGCGAGCAAGACAGAGCCGAAAGCGGCAGCGAGGACGGAAGACAAGGCACAGCCTGCGGTTGCTCCCAAGACAAAGGCCCTGACGCCGCCAAAGACTGAGGCTGCGAGCAAGACAGAGCCGAAAGCGGCAGCGAAGACGGAAGATAAGACGCAGCCGGCAGTTGCCCCGAAAGCTTCGACGGAGACGAAGCCGCCGGTCAGTCCTCCGGCTGCCGACGACAAGATGCTGGAAATGCTGAAGAAGCTTGCCGCCAAGGGCGCCGCGGCTGCCGAAGGCAAAACGGCGGCGGCTGCCGAAGAGCGTATTCCACCGATCCCGCCGGCGCCGCCGGTTCCGAAGACAGCTACCGGAACAACGCCGCCGGCGCCGCCGGTCCGGCCGGTCCCGAAGCCAACGACGCCGCGAATACCGCCCGGCGCCGGCAAGACCGACAAGATTGCCGCAGAGGCGCCCTCGAAGGTCGCCGGCGCCATCCCGGATGCGGAAGAGGAAGCGGAAGAGGAAGCGGAATTGGTAACCGTTATGAGACTGCCGGAGAAAGTTAAGATTTCGGCGCTGATAGAATTGGTGGGCAAGCAGTTGAAGATCAACTACATGTACGACATCACCGACACCAAGCTTGTCAACAGCGAGGTGTTCCTTAAGTTACATGACGGCAGGATCAAGGTCAAAGACATGTATACGCTGCTCGAGTCGGTGTTGAAATCCAAGGGTTACGCCATGATGCGGCGCGGAAATCTGGTGACCGTCACGAAATCCGCAGAGGCTCTCAACCTCGATCCTGACATTCGCGAGGGCGTCGACGATGGCCAACTGGGACGCATGATTGTAACGACAGTCTTCAATCTCGAGCATATCAGCACGGCAACGGCTGAGGCGATGCTGAAGAATATGAAACTGGGTCTGTTGTTCAATGCGATCGAAGAGACAAAGACGCTGATGGTGACCGGCTATGCGTATCGAATGGCCCGCATGGAAGAAGTACTGAAGATGATCGACGTGCCCGGCAAGGAGCGGAAATTCCGGTCGCGAAAGCTGGAGTATCTGTCGCCCAGCGAGTTGGCGACAAAGGTCAAGGCGCTGGCCGAGCAGTTGGGGACGATCTCGATCACGGTCAGCGCCAAGCCGTCGGCGCCCACGGCGACTCCCGCCAGACGACCAACCCCGACGAGACGACCAACCCCGACGAGGGCGCCCGTTCGTGCTCCGACGGCGGCGGCCAAGGCGGCGGCCGGCAAGGGCGTCTATCTGGATACGGACGACCGGACCAACAGGGTTTTGATGATCGGGCTCGAAGAGGACCTGGAAACCGTGGATATGCTCATCGACAGTCTTGACGTTGCCAGGTACGGCATCAAGAGCGTCAAGGAGTATGCGATGCAGTACGTCGAGGCCACCGAGATTCTCAGCACGTTAGCCGAGTTGGGTGTGATCGGTTCCAAGGCCGTACAGGACGAACCGCAGATTTCAGTTCGGCTGACCACCAATTCGCTCCTTGTAAATGCGACGCCCGAGCAGCACGCCGAGATTGAGATGATGATCCGCCTTGTCGATGTCGAGCAGAAGGAAGGCCTCAGGAGCGTCAAGGAGTATGCGATGAAGTACGTCGAGGCCACCGAGATTCTCAATACGCTCACTGAGCTGGGTATGATCGATTCCATGGCCGGTTCGGCAAGGACGTCGCGGCCCCCGACCTCCCGGACTCCACCGCCGACGAAGACGCCGACGAGGACGCCGACGAGGACGCCGACGAGGACGTCGACGAGTTATAGAACCCAAGCCGTACCGGGCGGACCCCAGATATCCGTTCGGCTGGCCACCAATTCGCTTCTTGTAAACGGCACCCCCGAACAGCACGCTAAAATCGAGATGCTGATCCGCTTTGTCGATGTCGAGCAGAAGGACATTCGCACAGTCAAGGAGTATGAGATTCAGTACGTGGATATCACGGAAGTGGTCGATACGTTGGCCGAATTAGGCATCGTTGACCAGAGTACATCTTCGGCGTCGTCGCAACGAGGCGGTGGGTATACGTCGGCGTCTTCCAGGACCCCCACGAGAACAAGAACCTCCTCCACCGCCGGGGCCGCAGCACCGGTGGCGACAACGACGACTTTCGAGGCGACAACGGGCACCGAGATAACTACGGAGCAACCCCAGATTGCAGTACTCGAATCCACAAACTCGCTGCTGGTCTATGCGACACCGAAACAGCATGATACGATCGCCCTGATCGTAGCGCATGTCGACCGGGAGCTTACCGAAATCTCAACACCTTATGTGGTCTATGCACTGGAAAACCAGGATCCCGAAGAGTTGACCGCGACATTGAATCAGATAATTCAGGCTACGGTCGAGGATGCTGCAAAGTCGGCCGCCGGCAAAATCACGACAAAAGCCCCGGCGACTGCGGGAATTCCGCCCAAACGCGAAAAGAACGAGATTCAGATCGTCGCCGACCCGAAGACGTATTCGATTGTCGTTTACGCCGACAAGAAGAACCAGCAGTGGATAAACGCACTTATCGAGGAGCTGGATGCCTATCGCCCGCAGGTGCTGCTCAATGTGACATTGGCTGAGATAAAAAAGACCGACGATTTCAAGCTTGACCTGCAAAACGCCGTCAAAACCGCAGGCGGCAGCACGTTTGACCTCTTGAGTACGATTACCGCGCCAAGCGGCGGCACCGCCACCGGCAACCTGCTCACGGCTTTCCCCGGTGGTTCGGTTGGAGAGGCAACGTCTATCTCAGGGCAGGGCTTCGGCTTCTTCGCCGACAAGCATGTTCAGTTCCTCATCGAGGCGATACAAACCAAGAATTACGGGCGGATTCTTTCGCGTCCAACCCTGCTGGTCGATGACAACCAGGAAGGAACACTGGACGCCAAAGAAACGACTTATATTACCAGAACATCCACAATCACCAATCCCGGCACGTCCAGCGGTACTTCCACCACATCGGAGAATGTCATATTTGAATCTTATGACGCCGGAATTTCATTAGCGATTAAGCCTCATATCAGCAAAGGCAACAATCTCAGGCTTGAGATAACTTTATCGCAGTCGGAGTTTGATAGGGATACGTTAGGTAAGGACAAACCCCCGGACACAGCGACTAATGACATCGTTACGGTGGTAACAGTTCCGGATAGTTCAACCATTATCTTAGGGGGCCTTGAGAAGATTAATCAGAGCAAAGGCGGGACAAAAGTGCCCCTGCTGGGTGATATACCCCTGCTGGGCGGCCTGTTCAGGAGCACAAACAATACAGACACACAAAGAAAGCTGTATGTCTTTATCAAGGCGCGTATCATGAGGCCCGGGACGGATTTGAGCAGCCAGGACCTGATCGATATCTCGAAGAAGAGCAGGAAGGAGTTTGAAGACAGAGAAGACGAGATGCAGACCTATGAGGACTGGCCCGGTATAAAGCCCAAGCCGATGGATCCGCTGCATGTTCTCGAAGAGGATGAATATATCCAGGAACTGAAGAACAAACTGCACAAGGACACCAAAGCCGGCGTAGAGATTAAGTTTGATTCTTCCGGTGAAACGAATGGTTCGTATTAGTGAAATTTCAGATTTCAGATTTCAGATAGAATAACGAATGTCGAATGTCGAATGTTGAATGTTGAAGTGGGTGAATGAAGGAACTTTTGATACATACCGCCCAGCGCACGGGGGTTGTCAGCCCCGAAATTCTGTCTCGCTATTTTGCCGCCAACAGCGACGATTCGCGGCGTGTGGACGAGTTGCTGCTGAACTGTCCCGACCTTACCGAGGACCTGGTGCTCAAACTCTTCGGCGAGGCGCTGGGCATGGCGTACCTGCCGGAGATTTTAGCGGACGATGTCCCCGCCGATTTTATCGAGGCGGTGCCGGCGACTTATGCACAGCATCATTATCTCATCGGGATCCGACCGGACGGCGACGAGACGATAACCGTCGTCGTGGCCGCGCCGCTGAATACCAGCGTGATCGACAATGTTTCAAAGATGCTGACTTCGCCGGTCAATGTCGCCTTGTCGTCGCGAGCGGCGATTACCGCGGCGATTGACGTCGCCTACGAGCAGAAAAGCACCGTCATCGAAGATGTTGCAGAAGAATTAGACGCACAGAACCTCGACCAGTTGGTCGATGAGGTCGCTTCCTCCGACGATCTGCTCGATGTTGTAAACCGCCCGCCGGTGATTCGATTAGTCAATGACATCCTCTTTCGTGCGCTGCAGATGCGGGCCAGCGACATTCATATTCACCCTTACGAGACGAAGATTCAGATCCGCTATCGCATCGACGGCATTCTGTACGATACGCTCACATTGAACAGGAATGTGCTTTCCCTGGTGATATCGCGTATCAAGGTCATGGCTGGGATGGATATCGCCGAGCGTCGCATGCCGCAGGACGGCAGGTGCAGCGTTCGCATCGGTCAGCGTGAGATCGATCTGCGTGTCAGCACCGTTCCCACAAGCTACGGCGAGCGGAGCGTACTGCGAATCCTGGACAAGAGCACCGGGCTGCTGTCGCTGAACGAATTGGGGTTGTGGAAAGAAGACCTCAAAAAGTTCGACAGGGTGATAAACCGCAGTCATGGAGTGATCTTTGTGACGGGCCCGACGGGCAGCGGAAAGAGCACCACGCTTTATGCGTGTCTTAATCGAATCGACTCGACTCAGAAGAACGTCATGACCATCGAGGATCCGATTGAGTACCAGTTGGGAGGCATCAGCCAGATGCAGGTAGCCTCAAAGAAGGGCATGACGTTTATAAATGCCCTCAGGCATGTGCTGAGACAGGACCCGGATGTGATAATGGTCGGTGAGGTGCGCGACGAA
>QNBS01000214.1 GCA_003644175.1 Planctomycetota bacterium
TCGAGATTTACCAGGCTCGATACGGCAGATATATCAGTTATCTGATTGTCGTTTAGATACAAATATATCAAGCTTGTTAACGCGGAAATGGGCGATATATCGCTGATCAGATTGCCGGATAGATGTAATTCGTTCACCTCAGTTGCATACTCTAAACCTGTTAGATCCCAGATATTCATACTATTTGCCGTTAAACTGTGTAAGTTTGCCATTTGACCTTCTGTTATAGGAGGTGTTAATCCAAGTGCATCTGCAACAGCTGTTTCGAGATTTGGGTCAGCAAAATAGACATTGGGATCTTGAGCTAATAATAATGAACTAATGCTCAACTGTAGAAATATTACGATATAAATTAACTTTTTCGCTTTTATTCGTTGTGTAAATTTTTCGCCAAGTGCGAAAAAGACATAGACCCTACGCGGGCTGGATTCTTTCTTGCCCTGTTTGTTAGCACTCCTCACCACGTACTCTCCATCTTACCTATTATGAAAATAAGGCTCTGGCTTACATAAGGCTCTGCCTACCTATTATGAAATATAAGGCTCCGGGCCTAAGATGTCAAGCAAAATCTCCACCCAAAGGTAACCGGTCGGTTATGGGTGATGCTCTCCTGCTGCTAATTGAACCACAATATGCTCCCAAAGCCCGTTTTTCAGCATAATAATGAGGTTTTTTGGGTTTAGACCACCCATTTCTGGACCTACTGGCAAGGACTAAAAAGTTAAATTATTTCAAAAAAAAATTTTTCCTCATGATTTTTTCACATGCTGCATGTGTGATGTCGCTTGTTTTAATTTTGCACGCGTTTTCGGCGTAACTGCATCGCTTGATCCTGGTGTTTTCGGGCTTCGGCGGTATTGCCTTGATTACGATAAATGAACGCCAACCAACGATGTGCCGGAGCAATACCCGAATTTTGCTGTAAGGCCATCTTGAGTGCCTGCATAGCGCGGTCTGTATGGCCCAGACGCAACAGGGCTACGCCAAGGTGATAATGTGCGAGAGGCATATGATGAATAATTCCCACAGCACGAAGAGCATATTCGGCTGCTTGAGAATATTGTCTTCGCCGAAGGTGGCTGATGGCCAGTCCATGATACGCTGCGGCGCTTTCCGGGTCGATTTCTATTGCCTTAAGATAAGCCCGTTCGGCATTATCCCATAGCTTCATGCGTAGATAAGTTTGCCCAATATGTTGATGCAGAGACGGAAGTCGTGGATTGGCTTTTTCTGCGTTAAGTAAAAAAGTTATAGCTTCGTAATGATTGCCCTCAGCCAACAGAAGCGTACCCTGCAGAAGGTCCAATTGCGAGAGGAAGACGGCTTTTTCTAAAGCCTTCCGTTTGTCCGCTGATTCGGCGGGACTTTTTTCGTTCTGTCGTTCCCTGGCCAATCTCTTCTCATTATTTTCTTTTTCATTTTTGATGATATTTTCCACTACGACTCTGCAGTCTTTCAAGCGATTTATTTTCTGATAACATCTGGCCAATTGCAGGCCGAAACGCATCTGTTCGGGTTCCTTTTCATAGAGTTCTTCAAGTATAGGCAGTGCTTTTTTGGGGCGTGCTGAATTTAGATATACCTTTGCCAGATTATACCTCGATTCGCATATAGCTGCTTTTACGTTTTTTTCCGTATCTTCGCTCGGCGGCTCAATATAGCCCAGAGCTGCGAGCTGCTCCATTTGTGCTCGCACTTCGTATGGGTCCTCCTGTAGATCGGCAGGGTGCATCCCACAGTCGCCGGCCACCTGCTCCCAACTGGCAATGTAATCCGGCTCAAAGGGCTTCTCGAAAGCCTGCACTAAAACATGGCCATCCATATCCTCGCCTACTGGTAGTCCGAAAAGTCCCAGCACGGTAGGAGCTATATCAAGCAGGGTCGCACTGTAAATACGTTCGTCTTTTTTGATGTGCGGGCCCTTCATGCAGAGAATACCCAGGTCTCGATGTTGGATCGCCGGTCCGGCCGGCTCATGTGGAATCCCTTTAGGTCGAAGATGGTCGCTGTGAAACCCATGGTCCGACAAGAGGATGACCGTTGTTTCGGCTCCCGCCAGCGCCAACAACCGTCCGAGCATCATATCGTGAAAGCGGTAACCGCTCTCTACTACTCCCTTATACATCTCGAAAAGGTCCTCTGGAACGCCTTCAATCCGCGGCGGGTGGAAATTGATAAACCCATGACAGAAATGGTCGATCGAGTCATAATACACTGCCATGAAATCCCATTCGGTGTGTTCCATAAGCCATGTAGCGGCGCCATGGACCGAGGAACACTCGGCAATTGTCTTGGCTATCACGGCAAGGCGTTTGTCTTTGTCCTGATCGATCTTTGCAGCGTCGGGCACGAATGGCAGCAGGTCAGTCTCGGTCAGTTCGCCGGGATGAACACGCAGCTCGGCAAGCTTTTCCGCCAGATTTTCAGGGTGCACCGTCCCCGGCGCCATAGGCCAGGGTTTATTAAAAGCGGCACGAGCTTGATGATAAAAATTTGACACGCATACGCCATTTATAGGCTCTGCAGGGTGGCTTGGCCACCAGCCCACTACGTTAGTTTTGAAATCCTGCTGTGTGAGAATATTCCAAACGGCCTTGCATTTTCTTGAGAGGCCTGAGACCGGGCGCACGCCGCCGGATTTCCGGTCCGGTTCGGTAAATCCCAGAATACCGTGCTTGTCGGCTTGCACGCCTGTAGCTATCGATGTCCACAGCATAGGCGACAAAGGCGGTGACAAGGTTGCCAGATTTCCCATCACTCCGTTATTTACTACTGTTTCAAGGGCGGGCATCTTTCCTGCATCCAGCAGGGGATTGATAATTTTCCAGTCGGCCGCATCCCAACCTACCAGCAGTATTTTTTTTGCCAATCGTTCGCCCATACAACAGTGTATATCTTAGCTCAGCTGCGACGTCAAGCCTCTTTTTTAATAGAGTATCAAATCTATCTCAAAAAGTGAAGGTTTTCAGCTTCATTTTGAAACTATTTCAGCCACAATTACACTTGAGTTTTTTTCCTGCGTCTTCTCGCCAGGCCCGCAGCACCAAGCGCCAACAATCCCAATGAACTCGGTTCCGGTACCGGGATATGGCTTGCTGCCCCCGGGGTATCATTATAACCAAACATTGTGAGAGTAAGATCCCCCGTGCCCATATCTACCTGCGCCCAGCCGTAATGAGTGTTCGCGCCTATATCAAATCTAAGACCGACAGACTTGCCCGTTTTGCCGTTAAAATAATCCAAGAAAGCAGAGTTAGCCGCCCCATACGTAGTATTTGCTACAAAACTGCGTCCGGAACTAACTGAATAACTGGGATTCAGGGTATAAGCAGTGCGAGGGCCTGACCCAAGCCCATAAGAAGAACCTACAAAGCCAGCATAATTGTCACCTATGGGCGCAAAAATAGTAGCGAAGGTTCCCCAAGAAGAAAGATTAATGGCAAAACTCCCTTCGGCGGAGCCGGTGCCGCCTAAGCTGGCGACGCCGCTTATAAGGTTAAACGCAAGATACTCACCACTGCCCAACGTAAGATCCGAGATGTCCCATACAACCTCCGTGGCCTTTGCTGCCTGCGGGCCGGCTAACAGCACCGTTGCCGTAAGGCCATAGGCGGCGAGCCTTTTTTCAAAATCCCCCATCAATTCCCTGTTAAATAGTTTTCTGGTCTTTTTGCGATGACGTTTGTTTTTCATTCATCAAACCCCCAATTAAAGAAACACTCTGTAATCTGACATTTCCCATTTACACGGTTAAAAAGCATAATTTTGTCCCCGCCACCTTACAGCCGGACTCCGACAACCAAAGCCGAACGGCCACCGCAGACACACACCACAATAGGCAGCCACATGGAAACCACTCATCCTGTGATTCCACTCCCTGTGCAATTAACTCGCTCTCGATTCAGAGGCCTGACAAACTTCATTGGCTCCGAAACAAGTGCCTTACCAGTAAACCCCATCCCCAAATTTGATCTGAACTCTGATGCTGAAACGCCCAGTCCATGCGACAGCCACCGCATCATGTTATGTATATTACCACAATCCATAAGGTAAAGTCAAGCCTTTTCCGGGGAAGTTTTCGGGTCGGAAAGATATCATCGGCAACCTGGCCCAAACAACCTGTGTCTTCGCTACAATCCTTAACCGGATAATTACAGAAAACTCAGAGGTTGTTATGTAATGCTTCAGTCGGAATTGGACATTTCCTGAATTTGAACTTAGCCCAAGTTCCGCAGTTAAGGGGGTAAATCGTTACTTTTGAGCTAAAAAAGGCGAAAGTCTTCACTACAACGGCTTTTGGGATGTTTTGGACAACTCGAACCCCGATTACAATGCAAAATCAACGAAAAAAAATTTATTCCCGCTCAAACTGCGGAACTTGGGCTAAAAAAGTTAACATCCCTGACTTTATACGCCGATAAACACTAAACAGCCTTGACTTTCTATTCTGGCGAAATAGAATATACCCCAGTCTTTGTTTGCGATACTGTAGGATGTACAATTTCACGATAAGGAGTTTGCCTTCATGAAACGATTGGCTGAAAAACAGGTTTTAGAATGGAAAGATTCGACGCGACGTAAACCTTTGATTATTCGCGGAGCGCGTCAAGTGGGAAAAACATGGCTGGTTGAAAGTTTTCTGGCAAAACAGTTTGATAGTTTCGCTAAAATCGACTTGGAAAAACGACGCGATCTCCATATTTATTTCGAGGGAAACCTTGATCCTAAAACAATTTTTGTACTGGTTCAGCGTGAATTGGACAAATCCGTTTCACAGTTAAGAGACTCTTTCTGCCTTCGGCAGATATTGAATCCGCCTTCGGCGGGGCTGTTTTATCAGGTTTTCTAAGGCATTGCAA
>QNBS01000215.1 GCA_003644175.1 Planctomycetota bacterium
ATATCGACATAGACGAACTTCGCCGGCAGCGGAAGTTCCGGGACGATTTCTACTATCGCCTCTGCTCGGACTGCATTGTCGTGCCCGGCCTGCAGCAGCGCATCGGCGAAAACCCCGACGAACTCAACGAACTCATCGCACACACCGCCAGACTGATCACCGGCAAAGACTCCGAAGACCTCGTGCGTCTGGTCGTCGAAGTGATCGCCAGGAGACTGGGCCCCGATTATCACTGGCCCGGAAACGTACGCGAATTAGCACAATGCATCCGCAGCGTCATCATCAAACACGATTACCAGGGCGACACCGCCGGCGCGCCGGCACAACAGGACCCCACGCCGACCGAATCGATCGAACAGGGTTCGCTCGACGCCCGGCAACTCCTGACCCAATACTGCACCGCCCTGCACCGCAAACACGGAACCTTCGAAAAAGTCGCCCGGATAACAAAACTCGACAGAAGAACCGTAAAAAAATACATCCAAAACGGCCCTGCGTAGCCGCAAAGCCGCTATTGACATTGGTCGGGCAAACCTGTATGATCGTTCCTGTCGGCGCCAATCAGGCCTGTCGCCAATAGCAGGATTGTAAATAAACAGTAGCTGGAGATTGATCCACAGGAGAGACGGCAATATGAAGACAATGAAGACAAAAATCAGCAGGCGCATGTTCATCAAGTCCTCAGGCATGGCGCTGGCGCTGCCGAGCATTATTACCTCAAAGGCATTGGGGGCGCCCGACGGCACACCGCCGGCCAGCGAGCGTATCACCTTAGGCGGCATTGGAGTGGGCGGCCGGGGTTCGGGCGACCTGAGGCAATTGATGTCGGACAAGCGTATCCAGCTTGTCGCGGCATGTGATGTCAAACACGACGCCCTGGACAGGTGGAAGAAAGACGCCAACGTTGACGGCTACCTGGACTATCGAGAGTTGATCGCGCGCGACGACATCGATATGATCATGTGCGGCACGCCTGATCACTGGCACGCACAGGTTACAATCGACGCCATGAAAGCCGGCAAGGACATCTTCTGCGAGAAACCTTTGAGCCTCACCATAGCCGAGGGGCGCAAGATGGTTGAGACCGCCCGGGCTTACGGACGCATCTTTTCCAGCGGCAGCCAGAGGGTAATCGGAGACTATGGACAGCTTGCCGCCGCCGCCCAAAGCGGCAGGTACGGCAGGATACTGGAGGCGCACGCAAGTCCCGGCGGTCCGCCGCGTATGTGCTATCTGCCGGGTGTGCCGATACCTCCGAACACAATCGAGTGGGACCTGTGGTTGGGACCGGCGCCTTGGGCGCCGTATCATCCGTACCGCTGCGGCAGGGCATACGGGTTGGGCGGAAAGGGATTTAGAACGTGGTATGACTACTCGGGCGGAATGATGACCGACTGGGGCGGGCACAAATTCGGCGGCGCGATGCACGGCATGGGCGTAGACCACACCGGCCCGACCCAGATCAAGTATCCCGACGGCAAGGAGCACAAGCACCTTACGTATATCTTCGCCAACGGCATGAAGCTCATCAAGAGCGACAAGCAGGGATACCTGTGTGAAAAGGGCTGGGCGCAGCCCTTCAACGGAATGCCTGTTCCTCCTCCGGGCCTTCGCTGGTATGAAAACGGGGCGCGCTCCCCGCACGAAGACTGCGTCAATTGCATCATTGAACGAAGGCGCCCGTTCCGCGACGTGGAATTTGCCCATCGCGTGGCGACGGTCTGTCATCTCGGCAACATCTGCTTCAAGCTCAAGAGGGACCTGAACTGGGACCCGGACGCCGAAGAATTCATCGATGACGCCGAAGCCAACAGGCTCGTAGACAGGCCGAGACGAGGACCATGGCAGATATAGACCGGTGCGAATACCGATACTGTCATTCCGACCGGAGGCACGCCGAAGGCGGGCCGTAGTGGAGGAATCCGCTAAAAATAGTATCGCCGAAGGCGATTCCAATAAACTGAGGCAAATTGATAATAATATCTGACATTTTTTGAAGGTGGGATACGAATGATGAGTAACAGAATTTTAGCGATGTTGGCAGTTTGTGTCCTGGCGACGCAGGTATCGTTCGGCGACGTGTGGCGGGATATCGCCGGATATGAGTACGGCGACGACCCGAATCCATGCGCCCAGGCCGAGTTGCTGCTGCAGGAAACCCCCGTCGACCGGTACGGCGCAATCGAGCGGAAGCTGATTGCCGTTGCAGCATCGAAAGATGCAACGCAAACAGGCAAGGCCGTTACATGCCGTTTCCTGCAGCAGATCGGCACCGAAAAGTGTATACCCGCCATGAGCGGCCTGCTTTCCGACGAAATCCTTTCCGACTATGCAAGGGGCGTGCTCGAGCGGCTAAAGTGCGCAGCCGCCGACAAGGCAATGCGCAACGCGCTGGACAAGGCCCCGGACAAGGCCAAAGTCGGCATCCTGGGCAGTCTCGGCGAACGCCGCGACAAAAAGGCCGTTAAACCGGCGGCCAAACTTGCCAATAGCTCCAATCCCGCAGTAGCGAAGGCGGCAATCCATGCGATCGGAAAGATCGGCGGCATGAGGGCGGCACGATGTCTTTCGTCCATGAAACCGGCTAAAGAACTCGTGCCCGTCCGGATGCAGGCAATGGTCCAATGCGCCGGCTCCCTTTCAGGTCGCGATGCAGTTTTCCTCTGCGAGAAGGTCCTTGCCGGGCCCTCCGGTCCCTGGCGCATAGCAGCGCTTAGAGAATTGACAAAGGCCGATGCCGCAAAAGCATCTGACCTGCTCGCCGACGCCATCAAAGGTGATGACCTGAAACTGCGAAGAGGCGCGCTGAGCATTGTAGCCGATACAAAGAGCCGGGAGTTGACCACGGCCATGGTCGATCTCACAGACAAGCTCGGCGCCGACCGTAAAGCCCAACTGATCACCGCTCTCGGCGCCGGCGGCGACGCGGCGGCGATCAGCGGCATTACTGGATACCTCCAGAGCAAAGACGCCGTTATTCGGAATGCTGCGGTCAACGCTGTCGGTAAACTCGGCGATGCAAGCGTCGTCAAGCTCCTTCTGGGTGCAGCGGGTTCATCCGAAACCGCCGTTACGAAGGCCATCGCCGCAATGAAGGACGAAAGCGTCAATGCCGTGCTGGTCGAGTCGCTTAAAGACCCCAATCTCAGGCGGGCGGCGATCAAGGCATGTATCGCTCGCGGCTGCACGGAGGCGGCGGGCGACTTGTTGAAACTGGCAAAAGACAAAGATGCGGATGTAAGAAAGCAGGCATGGGCGGGCCTTGCCGCACTTGCCGGCGACGACAACATCGACTCCATAATGGAAACCGTTGTCGAAATAAAGCAGGCAAAAGACCTTGCCCTTGCAGAGGGAGCGATCAAACAGATTCTCTCCCGGACGCAGGACAGAGGCAGGTCTTTCCAGACCGTTGCCGCCCATTACGACGCGGCCACGGAGACACTAAAGTATGTCATTCTCGACTTAGGCGCGGTGACGGGTGATTCGACAGCCCTGAAACTGGTAAGAAACGCCCTGCAGTCGCCGGACAAGGATCTCTATGCCCGTGCCCTGCGTGCATTAGCGAGATGGCCGAACAACTCCGCCGCCGAAGATCTCCTCAGCCTGGCCCAAAGTGCTCCCCAAACGGTTGACCGCATAGTGGCGCTTCGGGGGTACATCCGTATCGCAGGTCTGGAAACGGCCGGCCTCCGGGCCGCCGAGCGGATAAAAATGCTCAAAACCGCCATGGGGCTCGCACAGCGAAACGACGAGAAGAAACTCGTCGTAAGCGCCCTCCAGCATGTAAAGCATCTCGAATCGCTCGACATGTTGAAAAAGTACATGGACGATCCCGCACTCGGCGCCGAGGCCCGGATGTCTGCGGCGAATCTGATATGGGATCTGCGCAAGAGACATTCCGCCGAAATCGCCGAAATCGCCGCCAAACTTGCAAGCAGCAAACACAAGGCCGTTGCCAACAAGGCGAAGAAGACGTTAGCCGAATTGGAAAAGAAAAAGAAGAAATAACCGGCAATATCAGTCTTGCTTGCCTTCGCGATATAATCGAACCTCGCAAAGCACAAAGCGGCTGTTCGCTCCTGTTGCGGTGAGCCTGATGCGGTCGGTATTAACAGGCTCAAAGCGGATAACCACGCGCCGATCTTTACGGCCTCTTACTGCTGCAATTTGTTTCCAACTGTTTTTTACAAATGCCTCGACCGCAAAATCCGCACATTGTTCTTCGAATGTCGCATGAATTGTGTCGATTGGCGTTGTTTTCGGCAGGGTCATTTGCAACCAGTGCGGACCGGGTGTTTTCAGGTCCGGCGACCAGGCATTTCGGTCCTTACCGATAACCCTGTTCCAACCGTTGATTACCTTGCCGGGCCCGGCATCCTTTACATAACTTGAAGCAGAAACTTTTGCAGTCAGTGCAAGGTCATTGGTATCATTGTTCTTGACACCTGGCAAATAACACCCGTCTTTAAGGAGTTCTTGTTGAAGCTCTTTTGTATGTTGGCGGTATACACCGCGCGGGTCTGTGCCGTGTTTCCTTGCAAGATCGGCAGCAGTACCCGCCGCCTGCCCCGTTTGCATCATAGGCCGCATGACCCGGGTGCCGCCTAATGCAATGTGGGTCACCGAGTGGCAGCGACCGGCCATAAACAGGTTGCTGATATTCTTCGAGTACAGCGTTCTGTACGGGATGCTCGTCCGCTTTCCCTTGTATACGTGGATACAATCATTACCTTTGACCCAGTAACCCTCCGGATGATGAATGTCAGGCCCCCAGTCGGTAAAGCCGATCGTGTCCTTGTGAACGATTCCGTTGTCGTAGTCGCTCTGAGTCATGATATAGTCGCCCAT
>QNBS01000216.1 GCA_003644175.1 Planctomycetota bacterium
CTACTTCATTGAAAACCAGATGGGTTCGGCCAGCCGACACGAACAACTCTCGCCGGCCATGAGTCAACTGGTCATCGTCGGACACGTAAAAGACGGCATTGAAATCGCCAAGGAATTCGGTTTGCCCTCGGTGCTGAGACAGTTCATCGAGAGTCATCACGGCACGACGCTGATCGAGTACTTCTACCACGAAGCCAGGAAAAAACAGGGCGGCAAAGAATCGCCCGTCTCCGAAAACGAGTTTCGGTATCCCGGCCCCAAACCAAAATCCAGGGAAGCCGCAATCGTCATGCTCGCCGACACCGTCGAAAGCGCCGTCCGCTCAATGACTGAACTGACGCCCACGCGAATCGAAGTAATCGTACACAACATGGCCATGAAGCGGCTGCAGGACGGGCAGTTTGACGAGTGCGATCTTACCCTGCGAGAGCTGAGCAGGATCGAAGCCAGTATCTCCAAATCACTCAGCGCTCATCATCACGGGCGAATCGCATATCCGACATCACCCGAAAATCCGGTCGAGGTAAACGGCAGGCATGCCCTGCCTGCGGTCAGGAAGTCGAATAAAGATGGCTGACGACAATGCCGATATATCAGTCGAGATAACCTGCGACATCGCGGATTTGAAAGTCGATGCCGAGAGGCTAAAGGCGCTGGCCCGGTCCGTCTGTCGTCAATTCGGCCTGAAAAACGCACAGGTCGGCATCGCTGTAGTCGGCGACGACACAATAAGAAAAGTCAATGAGCGGTTCCTGAACAAACTGCAGAAAACCGACGTAATCAGTTTCGATCTGTCGGACGTCGCCGACCCGTCACGTTGCCTCGAACTGGTGGTCAACGCCGACGAAGCGGCCAGGCAGAGCAAAGCCCAAAAGCATCCGCTCCAGGCGGAACTTGCTCTTTACATTACGCACGGTCTGCTGCATAATCTCGGGTTCGATGACGCTACCGCCGAAGCCGGCGCCGAAATGCACCGCACAGAAGACGAGATACTGCAAGAGGCCGGTTTCGGAAAAGTGTTCGATAAACAGAGTTAGCCTGGTAAAGGAAACAATCAAGTGGATGATGTTGGATGGTCGGTGTTGGGGATTGTTCTTCTGGCCGGAGTGTCGTTATTCTACTCTCTGAACAGCTTTGCACTTCGCACTTTTTCTTTCGTGAAACTGCAGGAAGCCTTTAAGGCGGCCAATAAGGAGAACCGCCTTGACGCCTTTGTCGAAAAAAGCGAAAACTTCATCGTCGTCTGCTCGCTTCTCCGGCTCATCGCCAATATCGCCGGCCTGGTTGTCCTGGTCGATCTGCTGATCGCCCAGGGAATCGGTTTTGTCTCGATCTTCCTCATTGCCGTTTTTCTGTTCGTAGTGCTCAGTTTTGCGGTCCCGTATTCATGGGCGAAGTACGCCGGCGAAAGCGTCCTTGCGCAAACTCGGCTTGCGCTTGAAATATCCGCCCGGCTGGCGATGCCTTTGCTGTATCTGACGGACCTGCACGACGCCTTTGTCCGGCGACTGGCCGGTGTGAGCGAAACGTCGCCCGATCAGGAACAGGAAGAAAAACAGGAGGAACTTCTCGGTATCGTCGAACAGGGCAGGATGGAGGGCGTCGTCGACGAGGAGGAGCTTGAGATGATCGAAAACGTCCTCGAACTGAGCGACACAAGCGCCGAAGAGATCATGACGCCCCGGACGGACGTCGTCGCGCTGGAGGTCGACACCGACCTGTCCACCGTCTTAAAAACCATTTCCATGGCGGGCCATTCACGCATACCCGTCTATGAAAAGAATATCGATAATATCATCGGGCTGGTCTACGCCAAAGACCTTCTTTCCGAGATCGGCAGGGACGAAGAAGAATTCAAACTCCGCGACAAGATCAGAAAGGCCTACTTCGTTCCCGAAACAAAACCCCTGCGAGTCCTGCTCCATGAGTTCCAAAACCAGAAGCTGCACATCGCAGTCGTACTCGACGAATACGGCGGAACCGCCGGCATCGTGACAATCGAAGATATCCTCGAAGAACTCGTCGGCGAGATCGTAGACGAATACGAGCAGACCCCGCCCGAAGAGATGGACAGGATCGACGAGAGCACCGTCGAAATCGACGCCCGCATGTATATCGACGATCTCAACGACCAGTTCGACCTTGAGTTGCCCGAGGACGAAGACTACGACACGGTCGGCGGGTTCGTCTTCTCGCATTTAGGATATATCCCAAAGACAGGCGAGACCTTCGAATATGAAAATATCAGTTTCACCATAAAGGCCGCAGAGGCCAGAAGAATAAAGCGGCTGCGAATCAGCAAACCGCCGGCAGCCGGAAAGGCAGACTAATGTTATTCCGAGCGAAGTCGAGGAATCTGCTAAAACAATCATCGCCAAAGGCGATTCCAATTAGAAGCGGAACCGGAAATCCATGTTGACCAGAGATCAGGCGATCTGTTTGCGTACCGTTGACTACTCGGAAACCTCCCAGGTGGTAACGCTTTTCGCCAAAGACTCCGGCAAGATCGCCGCTATCGCCAAAGGCGCCAAGAGACCAAAGTCCCCCTTCGAAGGCGCCATCGAAGTCTTCTCATTCGGCGATATCGTTTATGCCCCCGCCCGCACCGGCAACCTCGCCACGCTGACCGAATTTGAGCAAAGACCCGTTTTTATGCCCTTGCGGACAAAGCCGGCCGCGCTCAATTGCGCCCTCTTCGCCGCCGAGCTGCTCGACGCCTTCATGCAACAGGACGATACCCACAGCGAGCTTTTCGACTCGTTCTATCGGTTTCTCTGCGACGTCCAGCAAAGCGCCGACGACTTCGGCGCCCTGGGCCTCCTGGTGCTGTTTCAACTCACCCTGCTAAACGAAATCGGAACAAGGCCGGTACTCGCCCGATGTGCAAACTGCAACACCGCATTCGACGCCCACCGGCCCAAAGCTTACTTCAGTTCAACCGCCAACGGCCTGATCTGTTGCGACTGCGAGCAGACCTTCGCCGACAAGATCAGACTCGCCAAAGACGCCGCCCGCTGCCTGAACGAACTCAAGCTCATCAAGACCGCATCCCGGCCAACAATGAACGAAATCGAAAAGGTCCTGATCTATCATTTCACAGCCCTCATGCACCACCCGCCAAAAATGGCAAAGCACTTCCTCAAGGGAATATAGTCCGCCTCAAGAGATCCGCCGCCCCCCCCTCTCTGTCATTCCGAGCGCAGTGGAGGAATCTATACCCTTAAGGGAGCGTTGCTCAAATCCGAAATCCTAATATCGAAATCCGAAACAAATTCAAAATACTATTTAGGGCGTATCAACGCTTTTTTTGCTGAAATTTTTGTATAATCTCCGCAGAATGCGATAATTAGAAGAAGACTTTTGCAAAATTACGATTTGACATGTTTTTAGGAAAGAAAAGTCTTGTTAGAATTTGCGTTTTCGCATAATTCTGTTGACAACCTGCTTGTTTGGCGGTATTTTCCCTTGTTTCGCGCCACCTCCTTTTGATGGATCGTTAGTTTATCCTGGACAGGTTTGCCGGGTTTGAGTTATTAGAAGAATTTTGCAAAAGTCTTGTTATTAATAAACTGCTTTGGAAGGTCTTTTTCATGGACACCGCTGAAATAATCGCGATGTTTGACAAGTACGTTATCGCCAACTACGGGCGCCTGCCGCGCGCCATCGTCAGGGGCGAGGGAAATTACCTGTACGACGCCGACGGCGCCACGATACTGGATATGTTCCCCCGCTGGGCGGTCATCGCGATCGGGCATTGTCATCCCAGGGTCGTCGAGGCGATCCGCGACCAGGCCGGCCAACTGCTGCATATCGATAATACGTTCTATATCCCGCAGCAGGGGCAGCTTGCAAAAAGGCTCTCCCAGCGGGCCTTTGGCTGCAAGTGCTTCTTCTGCAACAGCGGCGCAGAAGCCAATGAGGCGGCGCTGAAACTGGCGCGCAAACATACGCCGAGAGAGAAGTACAAATTTATCACCGCAGAGGGCAGCTTTCACGGCAGAACCTTTGCAACGGTGTCGGCAACGGCCCAGCCCAAGTATCACGAAGGCTTCCTGCCGATGCTGCCGGGTTTCGAATACGTGCCGTTCAACGACTGCGAGGCGATGGAGGCGGCCTTTTCCGACGAGGTCGCAGGCGTCATGATCGAACCCATCCAGGGAGAAGGCGGCATCAACGTCGCAACGGAAGAATACATGCAGACGATTCGTCGGCTCTGTGACGAAAACGGCGCGGTCATGATTCTTGACGAGGTGCAGACGGGCCTGGGCAGGACGGGTGAGTGGTTCGGCTATAAGCACTACGACGTTATGCCCGACATTATCACGATGGCAAAGGCGTTGGGCGGCGGTGTCGCAATCGGCGCGATGATGGCGACCGAACACATCGCCGCGTCGCTCGTGCCCGGCACGCACGCATCGACTTTCGGCGGAAATCCGCTGGCGTGCGCGGCGGGTATCGCCGTCATCGAGGCGATCGAAGAAGAATATCTGCTCGATAACGCAATCAAAATGGGACAATATACCGCCGATAAACTCCAGCAGCTTGCCGAAAAGCACCCTGTCATCGATCATGTCAGAGGCAAGGGCCTGATGATCGGCATCAAGTTGACCGGCCCCGGGGCAAAGATAGTGGACGGCTGCCTCGAAAAGGGCCTGCGTATCAACTGCACACAGGGCGACGTTTTGCGGTTCATGCCTTCCATGACCGTGACCGGCGACCAGATCGACGAGGCAATTGAAATCCTTGAAAGTGTACTCGCACAGGAGAGTTGAAAAATGGAAAACTTCCTGTCCATCAGCAAATGCTCGACCGCGCAGCTTCAGGAGCTGCTCGAGC
>QNBS01000217.1 GCA_003644175.1 Planctomycetota bacterium
CAGATCGAACAGGCTGAAGACTTCCTGCGCTCCCTCGGCTTCGTAGAGTTTCGCGTCCGCCACCACGGCGACATCGCACGAATCGAAGTGCCCGCATCGCAGATTCAGCAGATCACAGCAGAACAAACACGCCAAAAAGTAACCGCCGGTTTGAAAGCGATGGGCTTCAAGTTCATCACCATCGACCTGCAGGGCTTCCGCAGCGGCTCACTAAACGAAACACTCACCCCCGAAGAAAAACGCAAACATCGCTGATCTGAGGATGCTCGCAGCGGTTTACGGTTCGATCCCTATTACAACGAGCGGTACTGACGGCACACCTCGCCCCTGGCGTATGACATTATAGAGTTCGCCCTCATAGTACGGAACCCCCGAACTCATCTGCGACTGAAGACTCTTCATCGGAAGAATTTCAATACCAACGTCTATTTTGTCTCCAACATAGAAGGCCAAATGCTTCACGAATAGGTCATACGCCACAAAAGCATATTTGCCGAATTGAACCTCAATTGCCACCCTTTCCTTGGTGAAGTCCGTCTGGTTATAACTGTAAATCGGTATGGCCCCGGTTGCCTCAATCTCTTTTTTCTGGCCCTCGACCGGCATCGTCAGCGTCTTACGAATGAGACGTTCATCCCTTGTAACCCAGTAGCTAACACGGCTCTCCATCCAACCACGCTGACCCAGTAAATCTTTAAAATCTTTATTCATGTCAACAGGGCTGTAAAGAAGCAATCCCTTCTTCGTCTTTTCTTTGGATTTCTTGGTTCTGCAAGCTTCCGCATCTACGGCCAGAATAACCTGCTGTATCTCGTCCCACAAGCCTGGTCTATGCACAAGAAGGAATTCCAACCCATTCAGATGGGAGTATGTCTCTACTATATGCATGTTGACTCCTTAGCCCGTGAAAAGGTATTCTTGAGCATCTTCAGTCTTCCAAGGCGATTTGGTTAACTTGTTCCCGGCTGCTTTGGGATCGTACTTAGGTTTGTGCATGGGGCGCACTTTTAACGTGCCATTGATACTCTTGCCAATTCGCTCTCTTGCTATCTGAATGTATTCGTGTTCGATTTCGGCTCCAACTCCCCTTCGCCCGTGCCGTATTGCGGCAATGATCGACGTTCCTGCGCCTGCATAAGGATCGAGAACCCAATCATTCTCATTTGTCATTGAAAGCACCAGTCTTTCGATCAGTTCCACAGGGAACTGACATGGGTGGGCTGTCTTCTCCACATGATTGCTCTTGACGTTTGGTATGTCCCACACATCTCCGGGATTCTTGCCCAGAGGATTGCATGAATACTGCCCAGCTTTCGGACCCTTGAAATGTTTTTTTCCAGGATACTTTTGGGGTACTCGGACGGGGTCTAAGTTAAATACGTAATTCTTCGTCGCCCGTGTATACCACATGATGGTTTCATGCCGACCGGAAAACCGTTTTGAGCAATGCAATCCATGCTCGAAGTGCCATATTACCCTATTGCGCAGCAGCAATCCATGTTCCACAAAGAAGGGGTATAGTACAGAATCTAACGGTACTACCGCACCGTTGTCCACGTAATTTCCCGTCTGCCAACAAAGGCTTCCCTCATTTGCCAAGACGCGTACGCACTCCTCTATAACTTTTCTCTGGTTCTCTAAATATCTCTGAAGCCTTACTTTCTTCTCATATTCTTTGCCGATGTTGTATGGTGGTGATGTAACGACAAGTTGAATGGACTTGTCCGGGATCTGCCTTAAGAGATCAAGACAGCCGCCCTCGTATATGACACACTGTCTGTCGGCTCGGAATCTCTTATGTATTTTTATGTCTTCCATAAACATGTTACGGTGCAGTCTATCGCGGAAATCGACCATTTTCCAGCAAAAAATGTCTCCCAAAGCCAAAAAACCATACAGCCCTCAGTATGCGACCAAATAATCCCCTTGGCATGGTTCGCCTGGGGTTACATGGGCCCCTAAGTCAACTTGCCCTGTTTTCCGGCGTGCTCGGCTAAGGCGGCGGCGCCTATAATGCCGGTATCTTCGCCTAAGGTTGCGTAGCATATCTCCAACGGTTCTTCCTTGAGCGTCCAGACGAGCTGTTTGAAGTGGTGTTTGATCCTGCTCAGGAGCGAATCGCCGGCCGCGATCATGCCGCCTGTGAAAACTATCTTTGCAGGTTCGGTGGTGTGGAGCATATTCACACACATAAGCGCAAGGGCTTCGGCGGTTCCTTCGGTGATCTCTCTTGCCAGTTCGTCGCCCGCATCGGAGTGCTCGTAGACGTCTTTGGAGGTGAGATCGCCCTTCTTGTCAAGGACGGCCTTTAGGGTCGATTCGCCGCCCGCCCTGATGGCATCGACGGCTCTTGCGGCGGTTGAATTAGCCGAGCCGTAGGCTTCGACACAGCCGCGCTGGCCGCAGTTGCATTTGCGTCCGCCGGGATAAATGATCACATGGCCCAACTCGGCGGCATTGCCCCCGGCGCCGCGAACGAGGTCGCCGTTGGATACCACCCCGCCGCCTATGCCCGTTCCTAAAGTAAAGAAAATCATGTCCGTTACATTCCTGCCCGCGCCCACGGCGAACTCGCCCCAGCAGGCGACGTTGGCGTCGTTTTCGAGGATCGCCGGTCTGCCCAGGCCGTTTTTGCCGATCAGGTCGCGAAGCGGCGTGTTCTTGAACTTCGGCATGTTCGTGCTCTTTATGACGATGCCGTCTGCATAGTTTGCAGGACCAGGCGTGCCGATACCGACGCCGGCGACGTCGTCGAGCGATACGCCGGATTCGGTCAGCAACTCCCTTGCACTGGCGACGATGCGGTCGGCGACGACCTCCGGGCCCATCTCGGCGCCGGTCGGCACGGACGTCTTCTCGATGAGGTTGATATCCGCATCAAAACAACCGATCTTGATATTCGTTCCGCCCAGATCCACACCGATATAATATGTTGCCATAGTTCACCACCAAATCGAATAAGTTTCTTGTAAATTAACCTTGCCGCTGCCTGACAGCCCTGGGCATTCGAGACAATCGCGGGCGCCTTTCCACTGCCATATTTAACACTGTTGCGGTGTTTAATCAACACCTTTTTTCGGTCTGATAAATGATCCCGACGAGTCGGGGCTGCCGGACAATGTTGCTGTTGCAAAATACAGGCAGGTGCATTATAGTCAAACCGCGTTTGACGGGAACAGTGTTTTGGGCCTGGCGAGATTTCACTTGCGGCCTTCTCACTGTCATCAACTACCTCTTCCAGATAACCCAGCACGATCTTATCAGCCAGCCCCCGTACCCGGCGTATCCGCACGTTATGGTTTTCCTCACGGATCTTCTTTACATCCTCGTATTTTTCAGGTACCCGCCTCATCTTCGCATAGACATAAGATTCGCTCTTATTCAGATGGCGCGCAATATCACCAACCCCATCGCCGTTCTCATAACGGGCATAGATCCAGTCCAGTTCATAATCACTACCTTGCTCTACAGTATCCAATTCATGCTCCTTATCAGTCAAGATACACCCCCTATCCAGTCCAGACGAAGTTTGGTCCAATCCAACTCATAATCACTGCCCTGCTCTGCAATATCCAACTCATTATCAACCATTTCATCTGCCTTAAAACTTAACACTTAAATCTTAAAACTATCTTTAGACCCAATTATGACCGCCATAAAAAAACGTGCAAATGCCCGCATTTAATCCTTGACAGTTCAGGTAGATTGTTGTAGAATTATTGGCATCGTACGGAGAAAAGTATGCTTTTTAGGTGTGTAAATGGGAAATGTTAGTTTAATCCAGATAACAGATGACAGAGGGCTGATGACAGAGGGCTGATGACTGAGGACAGAATGGGAGGTAAAAAATCAAAATGTAGAAGCCGAAAATCCGCGCTAAAAAGGGAAAGATTTAAAATATTGAAAAAAACCGCATCGGAAAAGATAAATTTTGATAGTTCAAGTTGAATTTGGTAAAATCATTAGCATCAAAAGGACTGAATTATGTTTTGTAAGAGTTTAAATGGGAAATGTCAGGTAATGGTAAACAACCAGATTGATCGAAGGTCATTTCTGAAATCAGCGATAGCGTTGCCGGCGTTGTCTTTCTTACCCATAGGATGCTCTTCGCCGGCCTCATATAGCGCGGGTGGCGTTATTTTGCCCCCGAAGAAGCCAGCGATCGTTCGCATCGCGTTCTTTTATCCCCCCGGAGAGGTCGTCGAACGGGGTGAATTCGAAGACGGCTGGCGTCATCAAAAGTGGTTCACCTATCCTGGTAATCAATTCAAGCCGCAGGAGCAACAGGCAAAATTTACCAAACATGTTCGGAAGATGTCTGAGGATCTCGATCTCAGGCTACTGATCGATGAAAAGCCTATTTATACATCCGAGGGGATCAAGGCGTTCATCAACAACGTCAAGGAGAGTCAACCTGACGCGTTGTTGCTTTTCAATTTCTATAATACCCTCAGTGGAAAACTTGCCCCTGTTCTGGACGCTTTTGACGGGCCGATCATTGTCTATCATCCTGTCGGCGCTAATCATCAATTGCCTCCAAAGCATTTTATGACGGCGGAGCGGGTCCAGTATATTCATTCGATCGAGAACCGGGCTGCCTTGGAGCGTGGCTTGCGTTCCATACACGCCCACAACCGAATGGCACAAAGCACAATGTTGCGGATTTCTGGAAGGTACAAGACTCAGACACGGAAGACAGATCTATTTTTCGGTACGGCTATTCAGCATATTCCTGCCGAGGAGTTCAATGCGTGTTTCGACGCTGTCGAACTCACGACAGATATGGAGAAGATGGCTAAATCAGTTCGTGCCCGAGCCAAACGAG
>QNBS01000218.1 GCA_003644175.1 Planctomycetota bacterium
ATCTAAACGATGTTGTCGATTTGAAGTTCGAGGCGGCGCTCGCCCGCACGATCGGCAACATGGGCGCCGATTTCACACCCGGCGACGCCGGAGAAGATACGGGTTTTCCGGGCGTGCAGGGTCGCGTCAGTTCGACCTTTCCGCTGTTCGGCAAAAAGCTCACCAGTATCGGTTTTTCCGGCCACTGGGCGAAAGAAGAACTGGACCGGACGGCGAGGGGCGATCCCGATCACTTCGACAGTTGGTCGCTTAACGTGGACCTGACCCAGCCGGTCAACAACTGGCTGACCGTTCAGGCCGAGCTGTTTACGGGCGAAAACCTCAGTGCATACTTAGGCGGAATCGGCCAGGGCATTAACACCGTAAGCAACAGGGAGATCGGCAGTCGGGGCGGATGGATCGCCGCCAAACTAAATCCCTGGGCCAAGTGGAACTTCAATATCGGCGTAAGCATCGACGACGTCGACAATTCCGACCTCGCAGGGCTAACCGGCGGGCGAGAATATAATCGGTCGATATTCGGCAATGTGATCTATTCCATCAATAAGAGCACGCAGGTGGGCTTTGAGCTTTCGCAATGGCACACCGAGTACCAGGACCAGCGAGACGCCGACAGCGTACGCGCCCAGACATCGCTAATATACAAGTTTTAGCCCCGTCGCCTGTCATTTCGACCGAAGGGCCGGTGGGATGGTTGAGATTTCACAGTGGGTTGTTAGATTGGTGGTTGAGCTAAGTTGTGGTTTTTCAGTAACTTGACTCGACGAGGTCTCGCAGGAGGGGGTCGTCGAAGTAGCTTAGAAGCTGCTCTTCGAGGTGTTGGGCATAGCCGCTATCGACTCCGAGTGGGCCTTCCTGGGACTGCCAGAGATTGAGTATCTTCTGTGCGTATTCCCGGGCCCATTGCGTGCGGCTGATGTCGGTGGAAATCGTCATTGTCCATCACTCTCCGGCATAATGCTCGGTCCCTGATGATATCGGCCCCGGGGCGAGCCATCTGAAGCAAAATCAGCGTTTTGCGGGCGTTTGCGCTGTGGTTCGGCATGTTCCAATAAAAATGCTAAGAGCAGGTCTTAACGTTGACTTTTGCTGATTCTGCGTGTAGATTACGGCGTAGAACAAGACTTTTGCAAAATTACGGTTTGACATATTTTTGGGAAAGAAAAGGCGCTGAGCTTTTTTCTCTTTCCTTAGAGATACCTCATTATGCGGCGGGATGTGATGTAATGCATGCCAAACCGCAATTTTGCAAAACTCTTGGTAGAAATAAGGCGGATTTCCGGGGAGTCGGAGCCGCAGCGATAAAAGCATGCACAGGCAGGGAAATACGAGAGATATGGCTGAAAGCAAAGACAAGGCGGTCGAGCAATTCGAGGAGATGCGGATTCTCGATGAAATGAAGAATTCGTATCTCAACTACGCGATGAGTGTAATCGTCGCCCGGGCTTTGCCCGACGTTCGCGACGGGCTGAAACCCTCGCAGCGGCGCATCCTTGTGGCGATGAACGACCTGAACCTCGGCCCGCGAACCAAGCACCGCAAGTGCGCCAAGATCGTCGGTGATACGGGGGGCAATTATCATCCTCATGGCGATCAGGCGACGTACGGCACGTTGGTTCGTCTGGGTCAGGACTGGCATATGCGGCGGACGCTGGTCGATCCGCAGGGCAACTTCGGGAGTATCGACGCGGACCCTCCGGCGGCGATGCGTTATACCGAGGCCAGGTTGACGGCGGCGGCGATGGAGATGCTGGAAGACCTGAAGCTGGATACCGTCGATTTTGTGCCCAACTACGACGAGACGCGGCAGGAGCCGGTTGTTCTTCCGGGCAAGTTTCCGAATCTGCTGGTCAACGGCGGCAGCGGTATCGCGGTGGGGATGGCGACGAACATTGCCCCGCACAATGTGAGCGAGGTATGCGAGGCGCTTTTGCTGATGGTCGACGATCCGGAGTGCGGGTTCAAGGATATCTTCGAGCGTCTGCCGGGTCCGGATTTTCCGACGGGCGGCGTCATCTGCGGGCGCAAGGGGATCATGGACGCATACGTTACGGGTCGCGGGCATCTGCGTGTTCGCGGCAAGCACCATATCGAAACTCCCAGGAAGGGCAAAGAGAGTATCGTCTTCACCGAGATACCGTTTATGGTGGTCAAGACGACTATCGTCTCGAAGATTGCCGATTGTGTTCGCAACGGACAGATTCCCGAGATTGCCGATGTTCGCGACGAGTCGGACCGCAAGGGCATGCGTGTAGTGGTGGAGCTGAAGAGGGATGCCGACAGCAATGTCGTTTTGAATAAGCTGTATCGCTATACGCCGCTGCAGGGCACCTATGCAATCAACAACGTTGTGCTGGTGAATAATCGGCCCGAAACGCTGAATATCAAACAGATGCTGAAGCTGTATATCCAGCACCGGCTGACGGTGATCCGGCGCCGGACGCGGTTTCTGCTGCGGAGGTGCCGCAACCGGGCGCATATCCTGGAAGGCCTGCTCCTGGCCGTCAGCGATATCGACGAGATCATTGCGATTATCAAGGCGTCGCCGGATGCTCCGACGGCGAAGCTGAACCTGATGAAGAAGGCTCTTCGTCTGGCTGAGGCGGCGACGTTGAAGAAGATTCTGCCGGCGTCTTTTGTCGACGAGCGGAGCGGCGCCGATCAGTTTCTTACCGGTCCCCAGGCCGACGCGATCCTGACGATGCAGCTTCAGCGGCTGACGGGCCTGGAGATCGAGAAGCTGGCGACCGAATATGCCGGGCTTGTGGAGAAGATCGAGGGGTATGAGTCGCTGCTGGCCAACAGGGATATGCAGCTCGATGTGGTGCGCGAGGACATCCACGAGATCAAGGAGAAGTATTCGGACGCCCGGCGAACGCTTATTACCGAAGAGGCGGTCGAGTTCAACGCCGAGGATCTGGTTGCCGAGGAGGACGTGCTGGTGACGGTCAGCCACGGCGGCTATATCAAGCGTATGGCGATCGATACGTATCGCAAACAGGGCAGAGGCGGCACGGGGATAATCGGGTCGAGCACCAAGGAGGGGGATTTTATCGAGCACCTGTTTACGGCCGGCACCCATGACTATCTGCTGGTGTTCACGAGCCGGGGGATATGCCACTGGCTTCGGGTGTATAATATTCCCGCTATGTCGCGGCAGAGCAAGGGCAGGAATATTGTCAACCTGCTGCGGTTGCGCAACGAGAAGATCATGTCGATTATGAACGTTCGCCGGTTCGACGAGCGGCAGCTTGTGATGGCGACGCGAAACGGGCTCGTGAAAAAGACGGCGCTGGCGGCCTACGGCAACCCGCGGGCAAACGGTGTGATTGCGATCAAGCTCGACCCCAACGACGATCTGATCGGCGTGGCGCTGACCAGCGGCGTTGACGAGATCATACTGGGCACGCGGGACGGAATGGCGATACGCTTCAACGAGAGCCAGGCGCGTTCGATGGGACGCGCCAGCCGCGGCGTAATCGGCATCAAGCTGCGCCAGGGCGATCAGGTTGTGGACATGGTCATCGCCGAGGCCGGCGCCAGCCTGCTGACGGTTTGCGAGAACGGGTTCGGCAAGCGGACGAGTATCGACGATTACCGCGTGCAGAGCCGCGGGGGCCTGGGGCTGATCAATATCAAAACGACCGAGCGAAACGGCAAGGTTGTCGCCATGAAGGCGGTGGGCGAGGGGGATGAGTTGATGATGATGAGCGCCCAGGGCCAGATCGTGCGCACCGGCCTGGAGGATATGCGGGAGATCGGAAGAAACACCGCCGGCGTCACCCTGATTCGCCTCAAACCCGGCGACAAACTCGTCGCGGTGGAGCGCCTCGCCAGCGAAGACGAGGGGGCCAAAGACGTCTAATCGTGGCGGTTTCGATGGTGCTATCTTCGGCAGGGGTAGGCTCGTGACATATACTCCTGGTCCGGATTGTTGGGCTGGTTATACGGCACAGACCAGCGGTCATGAGCGAATTTGACCGTGCGTTCATCCTTCCACACCAGTTTCTCCGCATGACCATCGGCATAACCCAGGTTGGTCCTGTCGTTATGCCATGGCGCCAGCGGATCCCACCATGAGGTGTAACCGTATTTCCAGAAACTCCACACACCCTTATTGTAGCCGGCGTCAGGTGGCAGCGAGGGGTCCGTGCCCCCCTGATGTGTGTAATTTTCCTCGACGAAAATATACTTGTCGCTCGGACTTACAAAGTCGGAATATTTTCTAAGGGTGTTGAAGTGGTGCGATCCGATATTAATCCCAGTGTCCCAATTCCATCCGTTGGTGCCATCAGGGCTGTTTGCTCCCGCAGGAAGAGCATAACTCCTGTAGGGACCCTTGCCGCGAGTGCCAACATTGACTTTGTATCTCTTGTCTCCAACGCAATGATATACCTTAGGGGCCTCGGTGTAAGGAAACAGCAGTCCGTTCCTTATGCCGTTTTCTTTTTCGACCATTGTACTGTTATGAGGATCATTACTGGTGTAGTCTCTTGCTCCTGTTACAGGGTTAATCGCATGTGGAACATCCACCCATCGATCGGGGCCTTGATGGGACATGACTAATTTGTCGTCATTATCCTGTGAAAAAAGATAGTAAGACATTGACAGGCCGCGGAGATGAGCCAGACAGACAGCACCTTGGGCCATCTCTTTTGCCGTCTGCAGGCTGGGGATGAGGATGGCCAGCAGCAGCGCAATGATTGCGATTACCACGAGAAGTTCGATAAGCGTGAATCCGTTTTTGCTTCGCATAGCTTCCTGCTCCTTTTCACATACTCCCCGCCGCATGATCGGGGTATACGGGCCCCGCCACA
>QNBS01000219.1 GCA_003644175.1 Planctomycetota bacterium
TTCTCATATTGGGCCACTCCTTCTCGTATCGGGTGGCATCCCTTCTCATATTAGGCCACTCCTTCTCGTATCGGGTGGCATCCCTTCTCATATTAGGCCACTCCTTCTCGTATCGGGTGGCATCCCTTCTCGGCGCAGCCGAAAGGGATGACTGGAGCGTTAGCAAACCATCCCTTTGCTGCGCTGCGCTCCGCAGAAGGGATGCCACCCAACCCTGGCTGGACTCAGACTTTTCCATCCCTTCAGCCTGCGGCTGGAAGGGATGACACCCACCAGAAAGCCACAGGCAATGCAGATGGCAAAACACGCGCCCCTACCGCTTTTTGCTATCGGCTTTGAGCTTCTCTTTCAAGTACTTCGCCGTGTAACTTTCTTTAATGTTGACGATCTCCTCCGGTGAACCCGCCGCTATGACCTCGCCGCCGGCGTCGCCGCCTTCCGGACCGAGGTCGATTATATAGTCGGCCATCTTGATCACGTCGAGATTGTGCTCGATCACCACCACCGTATTACCCATCTCGCACAGCCTCCGCAGCACGTTCATCAGGTTATGAATATCGGCAAAATGCAGACCCGTCGTCGGCTCATCGAGCAGGTACAGCGTATGTCCCGTGCCGGGCTTACCCAATTCCGTCGCCAACTTCACCCGCTGGGCCTCGCCGCCCGACAATGTCGTCGAAGACTGCCCCAACTCCATGTAACCCAGACCCACCTCGCACAGCGCCTTGAGCAGACGGACGATCTTCGGAAAATTCCCAAAAAACTTCCGGGCCTCGTCAATCCGCATCTCAAGCACGTCGGCGACATTGGCGCCCTTATAGGTAATCTGAAGCGTCTCCGGATTGTAACGCCTGCCCTTGCACTGCTGACACGTCACATACACATCCGGCAGAAAATGCATCTCGATCTTCTTCGTGCCCTGCCCCTGACAATGCTCGCACCGCCCGCCGCGCACATTGAAGCTGAACCGGCCCGGCTTGTACCCGCGAATCTTCGCCTCGCGCGTAAGCGCAAAAAGCTGCCTGACCAAATCGAAAACACTCGTATAAGTCGCCGGATTACTCCGCGGCGTCCGCCCGATCGGCGACTGATCTATCTCGATAACCTTGTCGATCCGCGACACACCCAGGATCGTCTTGTGCCTGCCCGGCCTGTCGCGGGAACTGTGCAGACGCCGCTTCATACTCTTGAGCAGAATCTCCGTAACGAGCGTGCTCTTTCCCGACCCGCTCACGCCCGTTACGCACGTCAGCACGCCCACCGGAAACTTGACATTGATGCTCTTGAGGTTATTCTCCTCGGCCTGCCTGACTTCGATGCAGTTTCTCAGGCTGTACTTTCGCCTGACCGCCGGCAGTTCGATCCTGCTTGCGCCGCTTAAGTACCGGCCCGTAATCGACCGCGAACAATTACACACATCGGCCGCACTGCCGACTACGACCAACTCCCCGCCGTGCGCCCCCGCCGCCGGCCCGATATCGATAATATGATCGGCGCTGCGGATCACGTCTTCGTCATGCTCGACCACAATCACCGTGTTGCCGATGTCCGTCAGCCTCCGCAGAATACCCATCAAGCGCTCGTTGTCGCGACGGTGCAGGCCTATCGTCGGCTCATCCAGCACATAACAGCAGCCCACCAATCCGCTGCCGACCTGCGTCGCCAGCCGGATACGCTGCGCTTCCCCGCCCGAAAGCGTCCTGCTGCCGCGGTCAAGCGTCAGATAACCCAACCCAACGTCGGCCATGAACTTCAGCCTCGCCTTGATCTCTTTCAAGGGCTGGGCCGCTATAAGCGTTTTCTCTTCGTCGAGTACAAGCTCGGCAAAAACCTGCCGGGCCTGCTCAATGGTCATCTTCGTTACTTCCTGTATGCCCCTGCCGCCCACGGTCACCGCGGCCGCCTCCGGACGAAGCCTGGCGCCGTCGCAACTGCGGCACGGCTGCTCGCTAAGATAACCGTGAAGACGCGACTTGACGAACTCGCTGACCGTATGCTCCCACCGTCGATGCAGATTCGGTATCACACCCTCGAAACCGACGCCGTATTCGTCCTCATCGGCCGCCGTCGTTCCGTAAAGCAAAATCCTGCGAACCCGGACGCCGATCCTCGAAAACGGTATCGACTTGCTTATGCCGAAGTTGCGACAAAACCGCTTGATCAGCCGGTTGTAATAGATGTTCATCCGCTTGCCGCCCTTGCGCCACGCCTCGATCGCCCCGTTCTCCAGAGAAACGCTCTTGTCCGGAACAATCAGGTCGGGATCGAATTCCAGAATCGTCCCCAAACCGTCGCAACCCGGACAGGCGCCGTAAGGACTGTTGAAACTGAAAAGCCGCGGCGACAACTCCTCCAGCGACGCCTCCGGATGCTTCGTACAGGCAAACTTCTCGCTGTACACCACATCTTGCCACTGCCCGTTGCCGCCGTTGTCTTTGCCGGCCTGCGGCTCCTGGACCATCACGAAGACCACGCCCTCGCCAATCTTCAGCGCCGTCTCAATCGAGTCCGCCAGACGAATGCGAATACTCTCCTTGATGACGAGCCGGTCGACAACCGCCGCAATATCGTGCTTCTTGTTCTTGTCGAGAAGCGGGATATTGCGCACGTCATAGATCACCCCGTCCACCCGCGCCCGGACAAAACCTTCACGCTGAATCCGCAAAAACACCTGGCGGTGCTCGCCCTTCTGACCCCTGATCAGCGGCGCACAAATCTGAATCTTCGTCCCCTCCGGCCGGTGCAATATCGAATCGACAATCTGCGAAGAATGCTGACTGCTGATCGGCGAGCCGCACTTCCAGCAATGCGGCTGACCCACCCGCGCATACAACACCCGAAAGTAATCGTAAATCTCCGTCGTCGTCGCAACCGTCGAACGAGGATTGCCGGCGGCGCCTCGCTGCTCGATCGCAATCGTCGGCGGCAGGCCCTCGATATGCTCCACGTGGGGCTTTTGCATCTGCTCTAAGAATTGACGCGCATAGGCGCTTAGCGATTCCACATACTTGCGCTGCCCCTCGGCGTAGATCGTATCGAACGCAAGACTGCTCTTGCCCGACCCGCTGATGCCCGTAATCACCACCAGCCTGTCCCGCGGAATCTCCACGTCTATATTCTTGAGATTATGCTCTGAGGCGCCCGTTATCCTGATGGTTTTTTCGACCTGTTTGGCCATCCGACTAATCGCTTCCTGCTGCACTACTTACTCTGAAAAATCTACAATACGCCGATTTTGTATTGTACCATATACCCATCACAAAGTAAAATGTTTCCCAAATCGCCTTTTCATAACCATGGACATAAAACAACCTCACAACTGGAATCTGTCCTGTGCACAGGCAAGAGACCTCCAGAACGCTCTTGCCCGAAAGGTCCGCTCATCGGCGATCAAAAGGCCCCCGAAAACCGTCGCCGGCATCGACTGCGCCTTCAGCAAGGACAAAACCAGAATCGGCGCAATAATAGTCGTTCTTGAATACCAGACACTGAAAATCATTGAAACCGTCCGCGCCGTCGCAGAAGTCGGCTTTCCCTACATATCGGGCCTGCTGTCGTTCCGCGAAGCTCCCGTCTGCGTCCAGGCGGCAAAAAGGCTCAAAATCACCCCCGACATCTTCCTCATCGACGGCCAGGGAATCGCCCATCCGCGCCGCCTGGGACTCGCCTCCCACCTGGGACTGTTCCTGGACAAACCGACCGTCGGCTGCGCAAAAAGCAGACTCATCGGCAAATTCCAACCGCCGCCCACAGAAAAGGGAAGTTATTCGCCTCTCACCGACAAGAATGAAATAATCGGCGCCGTCCTGCGAACCCGGACAAACGTAAAGCCCCTCTTCGTCTCCACAGGACACAAATGCACCCTCGACGACGCCATAAAAATCACCTTAGCCTGCACCCCAAAATACCGACTCCCCGAACCAACACGCCTCGCCCACCAGATGATCACAAGACTAAAACCTGAGATATGAACCGAAACACACCGCCTCCGCCGCAGCGCCTACCGCCACTTGTGCTCTTTTACCGCGGCCAATATCGCTTCGGCGCATTCCATCGCCGCAAGGCCCTCTTCGGCGGTTACTTCGGGACGGTCGCTTTTGCCCGCCACCGCCTCCAGAAACGCCTGCTGCTCCACCCGCAGGGGCTCTGCGTCCTGGATATCCAACTGCTCGATATGCAGCATATCCATCCAGTTGACGTCGCCGAAATCAAAATTATCCTCCTGCTGCCTGGCGCGTATCCACTCAACCACATTGACGTTGCCGTCGGCCTTGATGATAATCCCCTCCTTCTTGAGATAATCCAGGCTCAGATACGCCTGGCTGCTGAACACCCGCACCTTCCGCTCGGTCTTCAGCGCAAGCCGCGAAGCGGTGATGTTGGCGATGCAGCCGTTTTCAAACACAATCCGCGCATTGCAGATATCCTCGTGATCGGCGATAACATTAACCCCAACCGCATCGACCTTCCCGACCGGACTTGCCGCCAGCGAAAGGATGATGTCGATATCATGAATCATCACGTCCAGCACCACGCCGACATCCGTCGACCGAAACGGATAAGGGCTGATACGATTGGCCTCGATAAACTTCGGCTCGATATGAAGACGCTTCATCGCCTGCACCACCGGATTGCACCGCTCCGAATGACCCACCGCGACAACAACCTTGTTTTTCGCGGCCAGGTCGACAATCTCGCGCGCTTCGGCGGTACTCGCCGCCAACGGCTTTTCGATCATCACCGCAATACCATGATCGATAAACATTTTCGCCAGATCACGATGATGAATCGTCGGCGCAGAAA
>QNBS01000220.1 GCA_003644175.1 Planctomycetota bacterium
TTATCTGTGTCGGCGGCCACAGCGCCCAGGCATTGGGGGCCGTACTGGCACCACTTTGCACAGCCCAGGTCAATGTTGGGATTGCTCACTTTCCTGCCGCAGGATTGGCATTTGCGGGTCGGCTCGTCCTTCCAGAACTCAATCTTCGCACCGCAACCGGGACATCCGATCTCAAAGATGTCTCCGGGCTTCCAGAATCTTTGGTCCTGACCTGGGCATTTAACCATATCGGGCCTCAAATAAACGAGTTTCACCGTTTCATTTTGGTGGGGCAAGCCCCACCGGAGCCTTTCAGCGTTCTATACGCCCGATTCGGGCGTTTTGTGCTGATACCGCCGGCACACTGTATCAGGAATGAATTCCGCGGTCAAGCGGGTGCAAATCGCGGCGAACAGTCTGTTTTGCTCTTGCGTAACAGGGCTGTGAGCTTAATATAGGCTGAAATTGATGATGGAATTCGAGCAGGCAGCCGTTTTAAGGGATGGCAACACGAATATGCATGAGCAACTTTGGGAAAAACTTGTCGGGCTGGATCCGACGGAGACGGCCAGACGGTCGGGGTGCAGGTTTGACGGCGACTCTTCAACATTCATTGTGCCGCTTATGGGCGCCGATTTTGTAGTTGACGGCGGGCAGCGGCTTATCGCCCCTGCCGATGACCCCGAAACACAGGCGGGCTTTCTTGAGCAGTTGTGTATCCTGGCCTATCTAATTAATGCGTCGGATATCCCTGTCAGCGGAAAGCTGGTATCGGGAGAGAAACTGGAGGCGGGGCAGTTTTTCTTTCGTGGGCCGCACGGACTGCCCACGCCCAAGCTGGAAGAGGCGTTCGGAGATGAGCCTTCCTTGCTTGATGAGGCCTGCGCCCGCCTCAATGCCGAGCCCTGTGAGTACGGCGATGCCTCGCTTTCAATTCGCATCCTGCCGAATGTGCCGATTGTGTTCATAATATGGGGGGGCGACGACGAATTTGAAGCACGGGCGTCGATTCTGTTCGATGAGACGGCTTCCAGGCAACTGCCCCTGGATGCGCTGCTTGCGGGCGTGCAGCTTGCCGTCAAGAAGCTCATCGAGGCGGTCAAATAGGGTGTCATTTTACCCATCTTAACATCTCCGCCGTGGATTGTGAGGCAGAATCGGCTGTTTTCGCCGGAAAAGTGGCCCAAATAACCTTTACAATCGCAGGAAACGCTGCTAAAATCCGGGCGAATTCGGCTGTGCGGGCGTTAAACCATCCACCTCACTGCGTTCGGTGGCTGCCACCCAATCGCAATATTTTAAGCGGATTGGCATAAGCGAGGATTATGGCGAAAAAATATAAGGCACATATTTTTGTTGTTGACGACGATCCCTGCATCTGCGACCTGGTTTCGCTGACTCTCGAAGGAATGGGCTATAAATGTTCGTGTTTTGGGGACGCCGATTCGTGTCTGGAGCGGTTGGCCGTCGATAAGTGCGACGTGCTTCTCACGGATGTGCGCATGCCTGAGAAGGGTGGAATCGAACTTCTCGTGGAGGTCAAACGTAGCCTTCCGTGGTTGCCCGTGCTTATAATGACGAGTTATGCCGATATCCCGATGTCCGTGGAGGCGGTCAAGGCGGGTGCGTTTAATTTCATTGAGAAACCGTTGGACGGGCAGATGCTGCTTGATGTTGTCGAAACGGCTTTGCGGGAAAGTGATTTGACCAATATCCTCCGGGGTAAACTGCTGACGAAGACGGAGGCGGTTATCCTGAACCTGATCCTGCAGGGTCGCAGTAATAGAGGCATCGCTCATATTCTGCATCGTTCGGTGCGGACCATCGAAGATCATCGCAACCATATTATGCGGAAACTGGACGTGGATAATGTGGTTGATCTTGTCAAACGGGCCACCACGATGGGGATGGTTAAGCTTCCACCGGGCAAACAGGATGGGTAGATCCGGCGTGTGAGGGACTTTGAGCCGGGAAAAGATTTTGTCGAATTTTGTGAGATTTTTTTGTGATACGGAAATCCCGTAGTGTCCACGGTTGTTAGAGGCATATCGATGCAGTAAACTGGGATGCCTTTGACGATCAACGGGAGTTTGCAGGTCGGTGACGTTACCACAATAACGTGGTAACGACGGGGTTTTGCAAAACAGGTCGGGGTTTAGAGGCAATTTAGCGGGATATCGAAAACCGCCGTCTCCGGATCGAGGAAAATGGCGTGAGGGCTGCCATGCAGAGTAGTTTTAAGATAGCAATCAGCGGTAAGGGAGGGGTGGGCAAGACGACGGTTTGCGCGGTTTGGGCTCAGTTGCTTGCGCAGGCGGGGCTGGACGTGCTTGCGATCGATGCGGATTCGGATCCGAACCTGGCATCGGCTCTTGGGGTCGAAACCGACAAATGCCCCGAGCCGCTGATCAAGGCTAAGGACCTGATTCGCGAGCGAACCGGGGCCGAACCCGGCTCAATCGGGCAGTTCTTTAAGATGAATCCATACGTTTCGGACCTCCCGGAAAAGTATAGTTACCTGGTAAATGGCGTCAAGCTGCTGGTTCTGGGCGCGATCAAAAACGCAGGCGCCGGCTGTGCATGCCCGGAATCGGCGTTTCTCAAGGCGCTGCTCACACATTCAATGCTGCATCGCGACGAGGTGATCCTGGTTGATTTGCCTGCGGGCGTGGAATTCTTAGGCAGGGCATGTGTGCAGGGGGTCGACGGACTGGTTATTGTGGTGGAGCCGGGTATGAGGAGTATCGATACGGCCAGGCACATCGCGAGTATGGGCAAGAACATGGGTATTAGCCGCGTTGGGGCATTTCTCAACAAGATCACCGATGAGGAGCAGATTGGCGAGATAGAATTTCAATTGGGCGACATTGTGGTATTGGGGAGTTTTGGATATAATCCTGCGATTCAGGCCGCCGACCTCAAGCGAACATCGGTAATGGAGGGCAGCAGTGAACTTGTCGAGGCCCTTGGCAGGGCAAAGGAAAAGATGATAGAGGTGTTCTTTGGCGGTGTGGGAGAGACGGTATAAAGTGTTACCAAAAAGCTAATAGCGCAAATTGAAAAGCGATAAGTAAGAAGGAAAGGTAATGGAACCGAAAGAACGCAGCAGTGACAAGGCGGCCCAGGAAGCAATCCAACTGATGGCCGACGAGGGTATTGAGAATGCGTGGGACCGGCTCGACGCTCAGAAGCCTCAGTGCGGGTTCGGCAAGCAGGGTGTCTGCTGCCGGATATGTGCGATGGGGCCTTGTCGTGTGTCGAAGAAGGCGCCGTTGGGCGTTTGCGGCGCAGATGCGGACACTATTGTGGCTCGTAACTTCCTGCGGTCGGTGGCTTGCGGCGTAGCGGCGCACAGCGACCACGGACGGACGGTTGCCGAGGTGTTTATCGCCGCAGCCAAAGGCGAGGCGAAGGACTACAAGCTGAAGGATACCGCCAAGCTGATGAGGCTGGCCAGGGAATTCGGCGTTAAGACCGACGGACGGGACATAAACGAAATCGGCGTCGAGGTCGGCGAAATCGCTTTGAAGGAATTCGGCAAATCCGAGGGACACCAGTTGATGACCAATCGTGCGCCGAAGTCGCGGCAGGAAATCTGGGACAAACATGGTGTTCGGCCCCGCGCGATCGACCGGGAGGTGACCGAGTCCCTGCATCGCAGCAGCATGGGTGTGGACCAGGACTACAAGAATATCCTCAAGCATGCAAGCCGCGTCGCTCTGGCCGACGGCTGGGGAGGCGCGATGTTGGCGACGGAGCTGCAGGATGTGCTCTTCGGCACGCCGTATCCCGGCAGGGGCGAGGTGAACATGGGCGTTATCAAGGCCGACGAGGTGAATATCATCGTTCACGGTCATGAGCCGATTCTTTCGGAGATGATCGCGGCGGCTTCGCAGGATCCGGAGCTGCTGGAAGAAGCGAAAAAGGTCGGCGCAAACGGCATTACCGTCGCCGGGACGTGCTGCACGGCCAATGAGCTTCTGATGCGGCATGGCATTCCTGTTGCGGGCAACTTCCTGAACCAGGAACTGGTGATCGCTACCGGCGCTATCGAACTGATGGCGGTCGACGTGCAGTGCGTGATGCAGGGTCTTGGGCAGGTAGCGGCGCATTATCATACGAAATTGATCACGACCGCCGACAAGGCGAAGATCCAGGGCGTCGAGCATGTTTCGATGGACGAGACGAAGGCTTTTGATACGGCCAAGGTACTGGTCAAGCGCGCTATCGACAACTTCAAGAACCGCGGCGAGGTCCATATACCGCAATACAAGCAGAAGGCGGTGGGGGGATTCAGCTTTGAAACGATCAAGTATATGTTGGGCGGGAGTTTTAGAGAAAGTTTCCGGCCGCTGAATGATAATATTATGAACGGTCGCATTCGGGGTATCGCCGGTATTGTAGGCTGTACGAACCCGAAGGTTACGCAGGACTATTCGCATACGACGCTTGTCAAGGAGCTGATCAAGCGGAATGTTCTTGTGCTGACGACCGGCTGTGCGACGATTGCCTGCGGAAAGCAGGGGCTCAACAATCCGTCGATAGCCCTGGAGTATGCCGGTGCGGGCCTTAGAGAGGTTTGCGAGACCGTCGGAATTCCACCGGTGTTGGCGTGCGGCAGTTGTATTGATAACTCGCGGCTGCTTGTTGCGTGCAGTGAACTGGTCAGTGAAGGCGGATTAGGCGATGAACTTGCCGGGCTGCCTGTGGTTGGCGCCTGCCTGGAATCCATCCATGAAAAAGCGCTGGCGATCGGTCAGTATTTCGTGGCCAGCGGGCTGCTGGTTGTCTTTGCCGAGGAA
>QNBS01000221.1 GCA_003644175.1 Planctomycetota bacterium
AAGGATAAAACGAGCTTGGGTGCGGCCTCCGAATCCGCCAATGTTGCCGAGTTGGAGACGCTGTATAATATCAGCCAGGTTCTGATTACGGGGGGCAGTCAGAGACAGATATTAGCTGAGGTGCTGGATACGCTTGACAGCGAATTGGGGATGAAGCGGGGAGTGATAACGCTGCTTGAGCCGGGCAGCGATGAGATTACGATTGAGGTGGCGCACAATCTTCCGGAGGCGCACCGGCGAAAAGTGCGTTACCGGATGGGCGAAGGTGTAACAGGCAGCGTGATGCAGACCGGCAAGGCGATGGTTGTGCCCAGGGTTTCGCAGGAGCCGTTGTTCCTGAACCGGTTCGATCGCAAGGAGGCCAATAAGGGCGAGATCAGTTTCATCTGCGTTCCGATATCGATCGGCAAGGAAGTGATCGGGGCGATTTCGGTTGACAAGGTTTTCGATGAGAGCGCATCGCTGGAGGAGGACAAGCGGCTGCTGAGTATTGTGGCGAGCATGATCGCAAACGATGTGAGCATCCGTCGCGAGGCGGCGGTGCAAAACCGCCTGTTGGAAGATGAGAATATCCGGCTGCGCCACGAACTGGAAGATCGGTTTCGGCCTGAGAATATCATCGGCAATTCCAATGCGATGCGGGATATGTATCGTCAGATTCATCAGGTCGCCTCAAGCGATACGACGGTGCTGATACGCGGCGAGAGCGGTACGGGCAAGGAATTGGTGGCGCATGCGATTCATTATTCGTCTCCGCGTGCGAAGGGGCCTTTTGTGAAGGTCAACTGTGCGGCGCTCAACGAGAATCTGCTGGACAGTGAGTTGTTCGGCCATGAAAAGGGAGCTTTTACCGGAGCGATCCAGAGTCGAAAAGGGCGAATCGAAGAGGCCGACGGCGGGACCTTGTTTCTTGACGAGATCGGGGAGTTTTCGCCGGTGACGCAGGTGAAACTGCTGCGGGTGCTGCAGGAGCGCCAGTTCGAGCGGGTGGGCAGCAACAAGACGCTTAGGACCAATGCGAGGATCATCGTGGCGACGAATCGTGATCTCGAAGCGGCGGTGCAGGATGAGCGGTTCCGGCAGGATCTTTATTACCGGATCAATGTGTTTCCGATATTCCTGCCGCCGCTGCGTGAGCGGAAGGATGATATTTTGCAGTTGGCGGATTTCTTCGTGGAGCGGTATGCCGCCAGGATGGGCAGGGATGTGCGGCGGATCAGTACGCCGGCGATCAATATGATGGTGGCCTATCACTGGCCGGGCAATGTGCGGGAGCTGGAGAACTGTATCGAGCGGGCGGTTTTGATCAGCACGGATAATGTCATCCACGGCCACCACCTGCCGCCGACGCTGCAGACTTCCGACGCCTCCGATACGATCGGGGCCGGTTCGTTGGAGGAGCGGATAAACCTGTTTGCGCGGGACCTGGTCGTCGATGCCCTGAAACGCTGCAACGGCAACCTTGCGGCGACTGCACGGGACCTGGGCACGACGGCGCGGATTATCCGCTACAAGGTCAAGGAATTAGGCATCGATTACAGACGATACCGACGGGAAAAGTAGGGGCAGGCGACTGTTGGATCAATGCTTGAATTATCCGTCTATCGGCGGTATAATCACAGTGTGATTTGATATTCGTTAATGGAAGAGAGAAGCGATGAAACACAATGTCTCTGCAAGAGCCGTTGGGATAACAACAATAGTCCTGTTGCTGGCTCTGGCGAGTTTTGCCGAAGCGAACGCTTCAGCGGCGCCCGCAAAATCCGACTCGCAACACCTCCTGCAAATGCTCGACGCACCGCTGCTTTTCGTTAAGAGGCACTCCTACCAGGGAATACACATCTACGACACTTACTACCAGTGGCACCCGGGCGGCGGAATATACGTCCTCGAAAATCCCGCCGCGCCGCCCGAAGAGCAAAAGATTCGCCCCGTAATCGATCCGACCACGCCCGAAACGCTCGGCGAAGGCGTCTATACCGACCCGGAGCTTTCATGGGACGCCAAAAAAGTTCTCTTCTGTTTCAAGGGGACACCCAAAGGAAACACTTCAATATACGAAATCGGAATCGACGGCGCGGGCCTGAAACGACTGACAAAACCCGAGCTATGCCTTAAAACCTGCGGGAAAAAAATCGGCCACCACGACGTAGGCCCCGCATATCTGCCCGACGGAAGAATCGTCTTCACTTCCACAAGACTAAACGGCCTGGTGCCCTGCAACAACACCGCCGTGGACATTCTCCACGTAATGAACGCCGACGGCTCGGACCTACACCCCATTTCCGTCAACAATGTAAACGAGTTCGACCCATCGATCCTCCCGGACGGCAGAATCCTTTACGGGCGATGGGAATACGTGGACAAGACCGCACTCACACAGCAAACCCTCTGGACAATCTACCCCGACGGCTCCAATGAAACCGCAATCTTCGCAAACAATCTCGTACAACCGGAAGCTTTCCTCGACGCAAGACCCGTCCCCGGTGCAGGACACCTCCTGGCCTCTTCACTTACAAAGCACAACTCAACACCAAGAGGAAGCGTAGGATTTATCGACACAAGAGTCTCGAAAAACGACCCGTCGGCCATAACAAACCTCGACAATCCGGACAACTCCACGGTTGACTCCGGCGACTCCTGTGAACCATGGCCGATCTCAAGAGACGTCCTCATCGCCAGCGGAAGACCGAAAGGAGCAAAACGAAACAACATCGAAATCAGAACCCGAAAAGGGGAAAGAATCACGGTTCTGTCGGACCCCAACATCTGCCTCCATTCACCAATGCTCGTAAAACCGAGGAATATCCCACCGGTACTCGAACAGCAAATCGACCCGAAACAAAACACCGGCGCCTTCTTCGTGCAGGACATATACAAGGGTTTGAAAGGCGTAAAGCGAGGCGAGGTGAAATGGCTTCGCGTCATAGAAGAAACCTCACGGGCAAGCGGTTCTCGCGATGTCGGCAAAAACCCGTACAACCAGACTTTCCTCCTAAGCGCCGCACTGGCCTTCAGCGTCAAAAATTACCTCGGCGTCGTACCCGTCGAACCCGATGGATCCGCATATTTCCAGGTCCCCTCGGGGCGGGCAATTTACATACAGGCGCTCGACGAAAACGGAACTATGATCCAGAGCATGAGAACTTTCGTCCAGGCCTCACCCGGCGTAACACGATCATGCATCGGATGCCACGAACACAAATACACCGCCGCCGTGAACACCGGAAACAAGAAAATCCTCAAGCGAAAACCCGCGCAGCTCATACCCGAATCATGGGGCTCCGGCTTCGTGGACTACCCCACAATGGTCCAGCCCGTACTCGATAAACACTGCATAAAATGCCACGGAGCGGAAAAAGGCATCGCCGCCGGACTCGACCTCACCGGGGGATGGACAGAGCACTTCAGCATCAGCTACGAAAACCTCGTCAGCAGAAGAAGGACCCAGGTTACCGCCGACCTCATCGCCGGCATCGACTGCATGAACGGAACCGCAAGATGGAGCGCACAGATTTTCCCTCCACGTTCACACGGAAGCGGCGCCGCTCCATTAGCTAAATTGCTGGTCTCCGGCCACAAAGGAAGAATCAAAAACCTCTCCAGACCCGAACGCGACCTCATCATGGCGTGGATCGACACAAACGGACTCTACCACGGCTCATGGGACTACACGGACAACGGCTGCAGAATCGCCGCATGGACCGAAACAAAAAATGCGATCGTAAACCGGATGGATTCGGCAGGCTGTATGAACTGCCACAACAACAAAGGCAAGGTGCTCTTTGAACACGACTGGATCAACCTCAAAGACCCCCATCTCAGCAGAATTCTCAGAGCACCGCTGGCAAAAACCGACAACGGATACGGTCTGGCAACTTGCCGAGACAGGAAACTCGACCCGGACAGAAGAAGAGTCAGAATGTTCTACACCGGAGGATATGTACACCGCGTGCTGCCGGCCGAAAATTTCAAGCCGCAAACCTTCACTGGCCCTGACCGTTCCGGAAAGCCCGTCGTAACCTTCCAATCCACACAGGATGAAAATTACATCGCGATGCTCGACATCATACAAAGAGGCCGACAGAGCGCATTGGCAAACCCCCGTGTCGACATGCCCGGCGCAAAAATCTACCCCGGACTCTGCCGAACGATCTTACCGGTACCGGCGCCCGAAATCTCCCCGCCTCTAAACGCAACAGGCCAAAAAGACGGAGCCGTACGATTAACCTGGCCGCGGTCGGCACAGAATATCGGCCTGTCATTCGCACTCTATCGAAACGACAAACCAGCCTTCGAGCCGGATAATGAATTCCTCGTTAATTCTACAACATTGTTCAACTATACCGACATAAAATCACCCCCGGGCAAACAGTACTACGCTCTCGTGGCATCTTCAAACGGAATCAAGAGCAGGCCTTCCTATGCTATGACAACAGTACTGTCCCCCGCATCACCCGACGCCCCAAGCGGAGTCGGTCCGCAGTATTAAGTCAGGGGCGAAATCGCCGGCGTGAAGATAGAATTATCTTCCGTCGTTTGCTTCTTTCAGTGCCAGTTGGACTTCGGCTTCCTGCCGCTGCCGGTCCCAGCCGAGTACGCCGCCGACAATATCGGCAAGCTCCTTGAGTGCTGCAACGCCGGCCCGTCCGAGTATGGTTATAATACTGCGACGCCGCACCAGATCCGACAGGTGGCGGATGCATTCGTTGGCGGCGATGTATTCGATCTCGGCAATCGAGTAATCGGGCAGGTTGACCAAT
>QNBS01000222.1 GCA_003644175.1 Planctomycetota bacterium
ACTCCAACACGTTGCCACCAAAACACTTACGTCAATTTGGGCCCGATAAAACGCCAGGATACCCAACCCAACCGCTCTTACCCGCTATTCACTATTCACTACTCGCTAAATACTCTCCCCAATACTTCCCAAATTCCCCATCTTCTATTGCACTTTTCCGAAATGTTTATTAAGTTTTGTATATGTAACACCGATACATTGAAGTGCTCAAACAGGGCGTAATCGACGCAAACAGAAGCGAGTAAAACCGAAAGGGGACAAAATGAGACCTCTTCTAATATACCTGACCTTAGGCGCGTTGCTCTTTCTGTGCAGTTGCAGCCAGAAGCGATATTCGGTCCACGCCTACCGGCTCTACACCATGAATCATCGCGCCGAAAACCCCTCCGACCCCGCCGAGCCTCCCATCCCGGACAGCGGCGCCGTCAACACATCCTGCAACGACGACTTCAATGACACCTCCCACGACGCCGGGGCCTCCGATATGTCTTCCCTCAGGGAGACTGCCTTGCGTACAGAGCGATCTTATTAGCCCCGTCGACAACCGTAATCTTCGTCTCCGGATCCTCGGCGATCCAGCCGTCGACAACCGCCTGCAGATCGCCCGTGGCGTGCAGATGCGCCGCGGCGATTAGTTCATCGCCAATCTCCGAGTATACCCATATCCTCCGCAGCCGCCGGATCATCTCGGCGAACTTGTACGGCTTGTGGCTGAAAAGCTTGTACTCGGCCTCAATCGACGCGAATATCTCATCAATCGGTCTTGTCAGACGGTCATAAAAATTCGCCGTCGTCCGCTCATGCCCGATTCCCTTGGGACACGCCGAGACAAACAGCACCTCCCCGCCGTCGGCAACCCCCTGCCTGGTCAATTCCAGCGCACGCTGCGATATATAGAGATCAACGTCATTCGGCAGCCCCCCCGGCGACACAATCAGCCGGTCCACAGGCGCCACCGTGTGAGTGTTCTTCCGGTCGCTCGCCGCAAAGGCCGCCCGGCTCACCGTCTCAGCCTCACCGAATCGCGCCCACTGAATCCTGCCCGACGTGCTTATCGTCGCCATCGCATAGACCGGGCGCCCCTTCACGATCAACTCCATAGCCTCGAGTTGATCGGCAGCCAACGGATTGCCGCGCCTCGTCTCGTCTTCATGCCAGGGGTGAGCGCCGTATGTCGACCGCTCATCCAGGGCCAGGCTGTGGTTCTGCTCGGCCGTCCGGTATGAGCAAAGCCCCGGCACAAAATTCTTGATCGGATTCGAGTACCCGGCGAAATAGTGAAACTTCACATCCGAGAGCACCAGGAAAACATCCGCCGCATCCAGCGTCCCGTTGTACCTGACCTCCGTACCATGCGCAGTCGTACCCGCCCCGACCAGATTGTCGCCCTGACAGTCATGGATGCCAATCTCAATACCGGCGAGTTGTGCCTCTTGCGCCGCCGCTGTTATCGTATCGCAGATGACCTTGTTTTCAGGCGTATCGGCGTCATGCGTGCCCGTGCACATCAGGAACATGACCTTTTTGCATACTGTCAGGCGTCCGAAAAGCTCTCCGAATATGTCGCCAAGCGGCATATCCCGGCTGCCGTCGCCGACAAGCACCGCCAATGTCTTGCCCCGTATCAAGCCGGCAAAATCGCCCGCCTCGCCGCACTCTAATGCCTCCCGCACTAAGGCGGCGTTGTCCGTATCGCCGCCCTCTTCCCACGGTCGAATAATCTCACCGACATTCGCCTCCGGAATCTCGACACTCACAAAGCCGCTGCCGTAATGCAGTTGGATTTTCATAACCATACCATACCCAAAACCCGACAAGCCCCCAGACCACCACAGGATACCCCCCATTACCCCAAAATGCAACTACCCGACCATGCCTGATCAACAAACTCACGGCAAAAAAGTGCTGTCATTCGCCAAAATGACCGCCAATCTCCCGAATCTGCCCCCTTCCGGCCACCAGACCAACGTCGTCGAGGCCGTAGAAACATTCACGCGCCCGCCCAATCACGCCGATGAAACATTCCAGCAGGTAATGCGTAATTACTGTAACTGCAACTGTTTGCCGAGGCACGAAGAATGAAGCAGATTCTCTTTCTGATCGTTGCAATTTGTCTGGCCGCTATCGGTATCGCCGGGGTGATCTTTGAATCCACCGCGTTCCAGGCGGAGGGCCCGTGGTTTCTCGCATTAGGACTGACGATGATCGCTTACCTGGCGCTGAAGCGAACCTACTATCGCGCCGGCTCTGTCTGGCCGGCAGATTCAAATGAGCCAAAGCCCCTGAAGCTGACCTGGCTCGACTATGTCAAGGCGCTGATCTGCTGGCTGGATTCCTTCAAGCGGACATACGCCGTCAAGCCCGGGCTCTATTATACAGGCGACCGATACGACCATGATGCGCCGCTGCTGGCGACCGCGAATTATCACCTGACCGTATTTCTGCTGGTGCGCAGGCTCCGTCGCCGGAATGTCCGCCTGCTGGTGGTCGATACCGACAGCATAAACGTCTGGTGTGCGGCGGGCAAGGGCGCGTTTTGCAATGACGCGATCTTCGCACAACTGAATCGCTATGAGCAGCACCTGCCCAAAGACGCCGGCCGATTGAAACTGATTCTGCCCAAGCTCTGTCTGGCGGGCGTTGATCTGCCGGCCCTGCGCCGGGCGGGCTGCGATGCGATAATCGGTCCCGTTTACGGCAAAGACCTGCCGACATACCTGTCAACTGCCCCGTGCAAAGATCGCGATGCGGACCGCGTCCTGTTCGGATTGCAGTCCAGACTCTTTACTGCGCCGCCCGGCCTGCTCCAGATGCTCAAATACAGCATAACGTTGCTCCTTGCACTCTGGCTCGTCCAGCAGATATGGCCCCTGGCGCTTCCCGTCGCAGGCGTCCTCGGTCTAACCGCCGTGCTGACAATCGCCTATCCGGTCTGCTTTCCTTACCTGCCGGGTAAGTGGTTTGCGGTAAAGGGCCTGTCATTAGCCATTGTTGTCTCGGCAGTTTTGTGCGCCCTGGCCGCAGGCGGGCTCGTTTCGCGCGGAAACCTCATCACGGCGGTTCTCTTTACATTGGCAAGCGGCATGTGCTTCGGCCAGTCATATTCCGGCAACTCGGCCGTCAGCAATGGAACAAGCGTTCGAAAAGAAACCGCCAGGCTATTGCCCGTGTACGTTTTGCTCTACATGGCAACCCTCGCAGCATTTATCATAAAGGAGGCGTTCTGATGCTCGAACTCGACAAAGATGCCTGCGTCGGCTGTCAAATGTGCGTAAAGGTCTGTCCCCATGCAGTCTTCGCCATGCGCGAAAAAAAGGCGTCGATCGCACACGCCGACCGCTGCATCGAATGCGGCGCCTGCCGGCTCAACTGCCGCTACGACGCGATCAAAGTAACCAAAGGCGTCGGCTGTCTGACGATTATCATTCGCCAGGACATCCTGAAAATGAAACCAGAAAAATGCACCTGTTGCCGCGACTGAAAATGCAATCGCCAAAAAGCAAATGAGGGCGAATAACAGCGAAAAGGAGATCTGTTATGGGCAATCGAATCAAAAACAAGTTGTCAAACGCCTTGAAAACACATTGCGAATCCTGCGGTGTGTGTCGTTATGCAGAAAAGAAGCCCGAGTCCTTCATAGGCCGCATCGTCGGCTGGCACAAGACGTGGTGTCCCGCCTGGAAGGCCTATCAGCGGCATCTCAATAACGCCCCCGCCGAAGACATAAGCCCTGCCCCGTAAGCATGTTACAGCCAACATCAAGATTCTTCTATTTTTGCCTTGACAATTTCAAACAAGTGTTTTATATTTTTGTATGAAACAAGTGCTTGAAATTGACGATAGGACATATTATGGCGGCAAACAAAACATTAAACGGATTGGAAGCCCAGAGCGCTCAGGCCCGCGACAGGCTGCTCGATGCGGCGGAAAGACTCTTCTGTGAGAAGGGTTTTGACCGGACATCCGTCCGCGACCTGACCCGCGCCGCCGACTGCAATATCGCAGCGGTGAATTACCATTTCGGCGGGAAGGGCAATCTGTATATCCAGATGTTCCACAGGCAGATGCACCGAATGATGGACCGGCACAGGGAAGTCATCGTCCGTCTGACCAGCACACCGGGCGCCACTCTCGAAGACCTCCTCAGAGGTGTCGTAAGTCAGCCTCTCAAGCAGCTCGAACGCAACGACCCCAGCAGTGCGGTTATGAAACTCATGGTCCGCGAGGTCCTCAACCAGCACATCGGAAAGGACGAAATACTTGGCAGCATGAAAAATGAGTTCTTTACCATGCTTGGCGATGCGATCAGGAGCTTTTGCCCAACTCTCAGTCTGAGAAACACTCAAATGCTTTTCTTCAGTTTGGACGCACTGGTAATCCACCCTGTACTTTTTTCGGATTTCTATCTGGAAGTTATACCAGACCTGGATATCGACGGCATTATCGAGCATACTGTCAAGGTCGCCGCCGCCGGCATTCGTGCTTATGCCGGGGGGGGTGATTGACATGCAGAAAGCACTCGCCATCTGTTTTGCTTTGCTTGTCGCACTCGGCATTTCCGGCTGCATGCTCGGACCCGATTATGCCCGACCAGAGACGCCGGCATATGGGACGGAAGCGTTTTTCAACACGCCCGCCGGCTGGGTCGATCCCAACAACCCCAGGGCGATAGGCCCGTGGTGGGAGAGCTTCGGCGATCCCGTTACCGCCGAGCTTGTCCGGCTGGCGCTGGAAAACAACAAG
>QNBS01000223.1 GCA_003644175.1 Planctomycetota bacterium
ATGTGGCCAACGCCGACATCATCGTCGCAGGTACAGTCTCCGGAAGCTACGTTGATACGCAGGTAAGCGACAACGGTTACCAGTCCATCACCGAGAGAGAATCGGGCGGCAAGCCGGCCAATCGTTACAGCTATCTCGAACACAAGTGGACGATCAACGTAACCGGCGGCGAAACGGTAACGTTCTACGTCGAGGCCTATCAAAGCGCCGGCAGCGACGGCGACAATTTCGTCTTTGCATATTCCACCAACGATTCGAGCTATACTGACATGGTGACAGTAACAAAGACATCTGACGATGATTCGTACCAGAGTTACAGCTTACCGGCAGCGACAAGCGGCACAGTCTATATCCGCGTTACGGATACGGACCAGTCCACCGGCAACCGCAACCTGGACACGATCAGCATCGACGATATGTTCATCAGGTCGGCGGCGCCGGGACCGCCGGATGTCGACGCTCCGACACCGGACCCGATGACCTTTGCTACCGCACCGTATTCAACCGGCTCAAGCTCGATTGCAATGGTAGCGACAACAGCCAGCGATGCCAGCGGAGTGGAGTATTACTTCACTGCAACCGACGGCGGAAACGACAGCGGATGGCAGGATTCTACGACGTATGAGGATACCGGTTTAAGCCCGAGCACGCAGTACACCTACACGGTAACTGCGCGCGACAAGAGCGCTGCTCAAAACACAACGGCGGCTTCTTCTCCGGCTTCTGCTACAACTGACGCCGGCTGCGTCGCGACCGATATTCATATCGAAAACGTTGTCTGTGAGGAAGTAGCAGGCAGCTGCACCAAGGGCGCGAAAGCCGGCCAGGCTACGGTTACTATCTATGACGACTGTGGCAATCCTGTCGCCGGCGCTCTGGTAGACGGAACCTTCGGCGGCGATTACAATGAAACCATCTATGATATTGCCACCGATGCAAACGGCCAGGCCGTACTTACGACATCAGGCTGTGTAAAGAAACCGTCGTTTACTTTCACAGTAGATGACGTCACCGGCCCGCTGCCTTATGACAGCAACGACGACCTTGCAACAGGATGCAGCGGCTAATGTAAAACAGATCAGGCCAAAACCTGATTGCAAAAAACAACCGGGCGTGGCGGCCAAAAGGCCGCCACGCCTATGAGGGATAAATACCATTGGTATTATTCGGCGGCGGCTATGAGGTTTATTTTACCGGACTTGACGCCCTTTAGGCTTATGATACGATCGCCGAGGTTGCTTATCTCGCTGACCTTGCCGCGCAGGAGAATAACCTCCAGACACTCGTGATGGCCGATATGAACATGCATCGACGAGATCGTCTTCAGCAGGTGGCTGTGCTGCAGCTTTATGAGTTTCTGAGCTAATTGCGCCTGATGGTGGTCGTATACGACAAACACCCCGGCGATCGCCTCGGTCTGCGGTTCGCCTAATCGGTCCTGCGTGAGTCTGTCGCGTATCAGATCGCGAACAGCTTCCGAACGGCTGGAGTAACCCTGCCCGCTGATGAAAGCGTCAAACTGCCTGAGCAAATCGCTTTCCAGTGAGATACCTACTCGTTGAACCCGGTCCATAATTACCTCCCAACTGCGCCTCAATTCGCCTCGGCGATTGTATCGCAATTCGCCATTCATACAAAGCGCAAATTAATGAGGGAAATCTTTGGCCTCGGTCCGATAGATCAATTCCTGCTGCCTGCTGAACCCAATTAATCCCCCCGAACAGGCGTATTCAGCGGGTGCGGGTTGCATTCGGCGGGCGTTTGTGCTATAATACGTTCAATGGTGGAAGGGACAGGGGGGCACTGACCAGCAACTGTCAAAGCTTGATTGCGGCAAACATGTGTAATTGCTGTAAGTATATATCGTGTCAACCTTTAGCGGACAAGGGGGTGAACAATGGATGAGACTGTCTTTGAGGGCAAGCTCAACGAACTGGTCAAGGAAATGAGTTCTATGCCGGGACCGCAACAGCAGAAACTACTGCTTCTTGCTCGGCAGACAAACAAGAGCCACAAGCAACTGCGAAAGAGCGTGGACAATCTTCAGGAGTCGCTGGATTACCTGCGCATCAGCCTGAAATACCTGATCTTCGATCTTGAGGCAACGCGTCGCGAAAACGCACACCTCAAAGAAATGCTCAAGGACGACAGAGGATAAGAGGAGTTTCGATGCCCGGCAAGGCAGCGCGAGCGACCTTGCCGCCTGCACAAGGGAAAATGTCCTGTTGTGCTGATATCAAAAGGCCGCAAGCACCCCGCTTACGGCCTTTTTTCATCCCATCGCCAAGAATCCCCCGACCCCGGCGCAGGCGAAACAACAGCAACCTTTTTCTTGTTGAGCATCTCGCCGGCCAGGCTATAATCATATCGAAAAGCACGTTCAATTGTTAAGGAAAGAGCAAAATGAAACAGCAAAGGAAAAACCGGGTAATCGTATTCCTGAAATCAGCAACTATCGTCTTTATATCGGCGGCGGTTCTGGCCGGCGGCTGCTCGGCGCCCAAAGGTGTAACGCGGCGGGACAGAAGAGCTTACGCCCGCGACGCAAGAGACAAGACCCTCCGAGAGCTTTATGAAAAGAAGCCCGAAGCCAGGGAAAAAATCGAAAAGGCCGCCGGCTACGGCGTCTTCAGCGACTGGGGCGTAAACGTCATCCTCGTGAGTGCAGCCAATGGCTGGGGCATTGTCACCGACAACAAAACAGGCACCGAGACATTCATGAAGATGGGCCAGGTCGGGGTCGGACTGGGCATCGGGGTCAAAGACTTCAGGGCCGTATTTATTTTCAGGAGCGAAGAGGCGATGCGCAAGTTCGTCGATTCGGGCTGGGAGTTCGGCGGACATGCCGATGCCGCCGCCGTATCGGGCGACAAAGGCGGACAGGCATCGGGAGCGGCATCGTTCCAGGATATCGAAATCTACCAGTTCACAAAAAGCGGCATAGCACTGCAGGCGACAATCGCAGGCACAAAATACTGGCCCGACAAAGACCTTAACCCATAACCCGTAACACGTAATCCGTAACACGTAACCCGTAACCCGTAACCCGTAAACAGACCTGGATCGGGATCGCACGGCAGGCCACACCAAAAAAAACGCCACGGGACCTGGCGTCTCACGGCGTTTATGATCTCAATATGCCAACGGCTACTTCCGGGGTGGCTGCATTATCGCAGGTTTGGAAACCTTATCAATCCGTTCCTTTTCCCCGGGCGACCACTCCAGTTTCGCTTCCGATTTGAGCCTGGGCATCAGTTTCGTCCTCCAGTAGGCACTCTTCTTCTGCTCGCCAAGATTCTTCACGATGTCTGCTTTGGCATCGTCGAAACTCTTTCCAGGTATCTTCTCCGAAAGCTTGATAATGTGATAACCGTATGTCGTCTCCACAACGTCGCTGATCTGGCCCACCTCTAATGAAAACGCCGCTTGTTCAAACGGCGGCGTCATCTTTCCGCGACCAAAAACGTACTCGCCGCCTTTGGCCTTGGACCCGGGGTCCTCGGAGTATTGCTTGGCAAGTTCTGCAAAATCCTCACCGGCCCGCGCCCGCTTGAGCAGATCCTCGATCTTCTTCATGGCTTCGGCCTTGGCCGCCTCATCCTTCATGTCGGCTTTGATCAGGATATGACTTGCCCGAACGGATTCACCGAACCGCTTTTGATTGGCGTCATAGTACTTCTTCGCTTCAGCATCTGTGGCCTCGAAAGGTTCATTCGCCGCCTTCATCTCCAGCTCCAGCAGCTTCAAAAGCCCGCTTTGCCTCTTAAGCTGATCCCTTACCATCTCCAGAGTAACGCCCATCGTGCTTAACTGCTCTTTGAACTGCTCCAACGTCATTTTGTTCTTTGTCAGGATATCTTGCAGCACGCCCTCGACTTCCTTTTCGGCGACCTCGATTTTTCGCTTTTTTACTTCCTGATCTATCAGTTCTTCAATAATCAATCCCTCAACAACGTTCTGTCTCATCCTTTCGCGCATGCCCTTCAAGGCATCGGGGGGAGTACCCGGCCTCATGCGGCCCATCTGCTTCTTCATCGTGCCGTCAACCCTCGATTCCACCTCTCCCGACTTGACAGGTACACCGTTGACAGTCAACACCACCTTGTCTTCATCTGGTTTGGCGCTGGGCTTGACCGGTTCAATCTTTGCAGGTTTCTCAACAGGCTCAACCTCAACCGGCTTCTTGACGGGCTCAACCTTAATGGGCTGCCTGGCAGGTTCGACCTTAACAGGCTCCTTAACCGGTCTGGCAACTTCAGCAGCCTCTTTCTTCAGAGGCTGCTCGGCGTCCTTCTTAGGTCCGTCGCTCTTGCCCATGCCAAAAACATCCGCCGCGCACACCACTAACAGTACGCCCACAATTATCAACAACGATCTCATTTCAGATCCTCTCATAAAGTTAGTATTTGCGAAATCTTAGCCAAAACACAAGCCTTACATTATTGCTATGGGCCGGCGACCTGTCAAGAAAACTTAAACTTTCACCCCATATTTTCGCTCACCGGCCGCAACGCCCCTGCAAAACACGCCTTTTTGCGCAAAAAAACACATTTTTGTTGGAATACTCCTGTCCGACATTTTCTTGCCGGGAATTGCGATTTGACATCCCTGCCGTCTTCATGGTATATGGTGATACAGAATATGAAAACTGACAGCCATACCATTACTATCGTCCCGCGATATTGCGAAACGGACCAGGCCGGTGTCGTCCACCACATGTACCCCGCCGACTCATAAAAAAAT
>QNBS01000224.1 GCA_003644175.1 Planctomycetota bacterium
GATTTATACTCTGTTTTCAAGGTCTTTATCTGTGGGTGGCTCTGGAACTCTTTGCTCCCGGCCAGGATGATCCAGTCGGAATCGAAGATTCCTTTTGCGTCGTTTCTGTGGGTTTCTATCCACGCCGTTGAGAGTGCAAAATGCCCGGCCAATCGGCGGACTACCGACTGGAGGTCCACGTGGTTTGTCGAGATGTGCATCGCGATCAGGCCGTCGGGTTTCAGGTGTTTGAGGTAGATTTCAAAGGCTTCTCTTGTGAGAAGGTGGACGGGGACCGCGTCGCCGGTGAAGGCGTCCAGAACCAGTACGTCAAACTCCTGGGGCTGCTGTCTTTCAAGCGATAGCCGTGCGTCGCCCAGAATGATGTCGACCTTGCCTTTACAGTCGGCCAGATACGTAAAATACGTCTGGGCCTGCCGTTCGACTTCAGGGTTGATTTCATAGAAGGTGAAATGGTCGCCATCCTGGGCGTATGTGGCGATGGTGCCGACGCCCAGGCCGATTATGCCAACGCGGCGGTTCTCTCTGGACGAGGTGTATTGCATCGCCAGCCCCACGCCGCTTTTTCGACTGAAATATGCGGTGGGTTCTGTCCGCCTTGCGGGGTCGGTAAACTGCAGACCGTGATTCGTCATGCCGTGCTGCATGACGAGGTGGCGCCTTGCGGGATCATTTGATTCCTTCTCCCACACGGTCAGCACGCCGAAGAAATTACGCTCGGCTGCAATGGCTTTGCCATGGAGGCCTAACTTGCCCGCCTGCATGAGGAATCCGGCTGCGCCCGCAATGCATATCAGGCAGACCCAGACGAGACGCCTTCGCTTACCGCCCGGAGCGCCGGTAGAATCGTTCAGCACTACATACAAACAGCACAGCAGCAGACCAACGTCAAGTTCGAAATAGCTATTGAATATGAGCGGCGCGACGACGACGACAAAGAAGCCGCCAAGTGCGCCGCCGGTTGCGATCATGAGGTAGAAGCCTGTCAGATACTTCGCGTCGGGCCTGATCCTGTACAATTCACCGTGAAAGACCATGCAGCAGGCAAACAGCGTGGCGGTGTGAATGATGATGCACCAGGCGGCGGAGATTTCAGCGGTTAATGACGTCGCCGCGACCAGCGCGATAAACGACAGGATAAAGGCGGTAATCCAGACATTTGGCACGTACCATCTTTCGCTGTGGAAGCAGATGATAAACGACAGCAGATACACCGCTAACGGCAATACCCAAAACAGCGGCACAACAGTTATGTCCTGGCAGATCTTGTTGGTGACGGCAAGCAGCACCACCGAAGCGCCGGCAGGCAGTGCAAGCCACAGCAGCCACCTCCGCCGGTCAGGTCGCCGGGCGGGTGTTGCAGTGTGTTTCGTTTCGCCTGGGCCGGACGTCTTTGACGAGTTGGTCCACAGCAACAGTGCGGCGGCTGTGCTCAGCAGGGCAAAGACCGCCAGCCCCCAGCCCCACGCCCGGGCCTGGGTATGTCTTGCCAGCAGCGGTTCGACGACGAGAGGATAGCTCACAAGCGCCAGCAGCGACGCGGCGTTGGAGAGCGAGTAAAGGCGATAGGGCGACTTGCCCGGCAGCGTCCCGCCAAACCAGCCCTGTATCAACGGGCCGGTCGCCGAGAGGATAAAATAGGGCAGGCCCACGCAGACGGTCAGCAACAGCAGGATGTGGATTATCGGATTTCCTGCGCCGTCGGGTTTCCACGTTGCCGCCGGCAGGATCGGGAGCAGCGCCACCGCCGCGACGAGCAGGACAATGTGTATCGTCGCCTGAAGAGGGCGGGGCAAATAAGTTACGATCAGATGGGCGTAGGCGTAGCCCGCCAGCAGCAGCACCTGGAAAAAGAGCATGCAGGTCGTCCAGACCTCCGGGCTGCCGCCGAACCACGGCAGTATGAACTTGCCGATCAGCGGCTGCACCTGAAAGAGCAGAAACGCCCCGACGAACACCGTCGCAGCGAAGACCGCCATCATCAGACGCTGGGTACGACTGAGGCGTGCGCTATCCGATTGTGCGAAAGAATCCTGCATAAAAAAAAGACTATCCTAACCAGTCCCAAACATTGGCATTAAGGAAACCGCCCATTATACAAAAGACGCCGGCGCAACTCAAGGGAGTTTGCGAAGTTATGAGCCGTTTGGCTTTACCAAAGACAGTTATGCAATGGTCGCTGCGAACACTCAGGGTTAAACTGATTAAGACTTGACAGTTCAAGATGATTTTCATAAGATTATTGATGTCGGAAGGACTGAATTATGCTTTTCAGGTGTTTAAGGGGAAATCTTGGTTGCGGGAGTTCAGATAAAATGAAGAGAAGAGAATTTATTAAAAGTGCAGCGGTTGTTTCGGCGGGTATATTTCTTGCATCCTGTGACGGTTTGCCGGCAGGTTCCCGTAAGATCGGCCCTAACGACAAGATCAATATCGCCCAGATCGGCTTTGGACGTATAGCGCATTATGACCTTGGCGAGACCATCAAGCATGATGGCTGCCGCATCGTAGCAGTTGCAGATGTTGACATGAACCGCGCCAGGGACGGTAAAAAATGGATCGAGAGCTACTACGCAAAAAAAAGCGGCAAGGATAACTACCTCGATGTCAAGGTATATCAGGACTACCGCGAAATGCTGCATGACAAGAGCATTGACGCGGTGATAATATCCACTCCGGATCACTGGCACGCACAGCCGGCGATTGAAGCGGCGCTTCTGGGCAAAGACATTTACCTTCAAAAGCCCGCATCTTTGACAATTGCCGAAGGACGTATGATGAGCGATGCCGTCAGAAAGCAAAAACGCATTCTCCAAATCGGCAGCCAGCAGCGAGCATCTGCGCCGTGGCCGCAGTTCAAGCGGGTTTGCGAACTCGTGCGCAACGGCAGGATCGGCGAGTTGAAACACGTTCAGGTCGGCCTTGGCGCCGATCCCGGATGCGGCGAAGAGCCAAAGATGCCCGTCCCGGCAAATCTTAATTTTGATATGTGGCTTGGATCGACTCCTTTGGTGGACTACACCGAAAAAGGCGTTCATCCGCAAAAAGGTTACGGCAGACCCGGCTGGCTTCGCATCGAAAATTACGGCGCCGGAATGATCACCGGTTGGGGAGCACATCATATCGATATCGCACACTGGGGTATGGGTATGGAATACAGCGGGCCGGTCGAAGTCGAAGGCGAAGCAGAGTTTCCGAAAACCGGATTGTGGAATGTGCACGGCAAATTTACGACTCACGCCAAATACGCCAACGGCGTGACCATGGAGATAAGCAGCAGATTTACTAACGGTGTTAAATTCATAGGTACCGAAGGATGGCTGTTTGTGTCTCGCGGGAATGCAACCGTAACGGCAAGCGATCCGACCTCGGCAAGCTCGAACAAAAGGGCGCTCGACGCCGGCGATCCGAAGATACTGCACTCAAAGATCGGCGACGATGAGATCAAGCTTTACCACAGCCCGGAAATGCATAAGAACTGGCTCGATTGTATTCGCAGCAGGAAAGAGCCGGTTGCGCCTGTTGAGGTCGGCCATCGTTCCTGCAGCGCGTGCCTGCTGAATAGTATCGCTATGAAGCTTCCGAGAAAGCTGCATTGGGATCCGAAGAAGGAAAAGTTCATCAATGACGACGAAGCAAACGCAATGCTTTCAAGGCCGCAGCGGGGGCCATACGGCACAACTAACATTAAGCTATAAGAATTTAAAGTTGACTCAGGGAGATGGACAGATGAATCGACGAACGTTTCTAAGAAGCGCCATGTATGCCGGCGGAGCAGCATGGGCGTTAGCGACGCTGCCGGAGGACTGCCGCGGCGCAAGTCTTGCGGGCAAAAGGCCCAATATCGTGCTGGTCATAACGGACGATCAGGGCTATGGCGAGTTGGCCTGTCACGGCAATCCGTATATCAAGACGCCGAACCTGGATGCGATGCACGGCGAGAGCGTGCGATTTACCGATTTTCATGTCAGCCCGACGTGTGCTCCCACGCGGGCGTCGCTGATGACGGGCAGGCATGAGTTCAAGAACGGGGTTACTCATACGATTAACGAGCGCGAGCGCATGAGCCTGAAATCGACGACTATTGCACAGGTGCTCAAGTCGGCCGGCTATACGACGGGCATCTTCGGCAAGTGGCATCTCGGCGACGAGGATGCTTACCAGCCGAACAATCGCGGATTCGACGAGGTCTTTATCCACGGCGGCGGCGGGATCGGCCAGACATATCCGGGCAGTTGCGGGGATGCGCCGGGCAACAAGTATTTCGACCCGGCGATTCTGCACAACGGCGTATTTGAAAAGACCAAAGGCTATTGCACGGATATCTTCTTCAGTCGGGCGATCGCCTGGATGGATGAGATACGCAAAGATCGCAAGCCGTTTTTTGCCTATATCACAACTAACGCCCCGCACAGTCCGTTGGTCTGTCCGGATTCGTACAAGAAGCCGTATCTGGATGCGGGCCTGAAGGACAACACCGCCGCCTATTACGGGATGATTACGAACATCGACGACAACATGAAAGTGCTGTTGGATAAGCTCGATGCCTGGAATCTTAGCGCCGAGACGCTTGTCATCTTCATGACGGACAACGGCCATACGAAAAACGGCATATACAACGCGGGCATGCGCGGCGCCAAGGGCGGGCCGTATCAGGGCGGGACGCGGGCGCCGGCCTTTTTCCGCTGGCCGGGCGC
>QNBS01000225.1 GCA_003644175.1 Planctomycetota bacterium
GCCTTATTCTTTGCCGCAGCAGAGGCGCCCTTGCCGCAGGCGCGGTTTGCGCAATAATGTTCGTCATCGCCGGCGTATTCGGCAAAGCCCTTTACCGACACCGATGGCTCCTGCTTATTCTGATAATTCTGGTTCTAATCGCAGGCACAGCCGTCGTCATCTCTTACGGTATGTCTCATGGAACACTTCCCGGCGGGGCGACAATGCTTGTCAGGTGGCAATACTGGGACGGCGCGGCGAGAATGTACGCCGATAAGCCCCTCACAGGAGTAGGCGGGGGCAACTTCGCCGACTATTATCCGCGCTACAAGATCCCGGCCGCACCGGAAACCGTCGCCGATCCGCATAATTTTATCCTGAGCCTGCTCAGTCAGTACGGACCGCTCGGGGCGATCGGCTTTGTCGCCGGTTTCGTGGTCATACTTTTGAGAGTCGCCTTTCGCCGACCCGCCGAAGATGCAAGCCCCCCGATAATCGAAAGCGCATCATCAAACACCCGCCCATTGATCACGGTGTTTTTCATTTCCATCATGCTCCTGGTCCTCAGGCCCGTTTTCGTAAGCTGCGAACTCGGCAACCGCCCCGATGTAATAATCTACGTTTATGGAATTCTGTTTGTCGTCCCGGCCGCCGTATTCGCCGCATGGTATTCTATCCTGTGGGCAAGCATAGGGAAGATAACACCGCCTGCAATAATACAGGCTGTTCTTCGCTGCACAATAGCCGCCGCAGTGCTCTTCTTCCTTGTCTGTATGGTGGTCTTCCGGCCGTCCGCTGTTGGCATTCACGGGACCCTGATCGCGTCTTTTGCCGCCTATGTCATGTGGACCGGGCAAAAGTATCCGGCCCGGACAACCCTCAAGCCCGCCGGGGCAACACAGATAGGTCTTTTCTGCGGCATTGTCGCCGTCGCCATTGCCAACCTCATCGACTTTGCCATTTTCGAACCGGCCGTCGCCGGCTTGTTCTGGACGATGATCGCCTGTCTCTTCGCCGTGAATTCACAACGCACCGACGCCGGGCGTGTGCAATTTGCCCCGCCGAAAATCGCTCGCCTTGCCGTCCTGACGACAACGGCAGTATTGACTTTCGCCTTGTTGGGCTGGGCCCTGATACCTCCGGTCAGGTCGGGCCGCAACATCCAGAGAGCCCTAAACGACCCATTCCGGCGCATCGAACTGTTCGACGCGGCGGCAAAGGCCGACCCGCTCAGTCCCATGCCTCCGGGCTTAAGCGCCGAAGCCTGTCTGCGGCGGTACACCAAAGGAAACACACGCGACACGACCCTGCTGCAGGCGGTCGTCGACCGACGGCGCATCGCAATACAGCGAAACAAGGCAGGCTACAGGAACTACCGGAAACTGGCCGAGGTCTATGAATTGCAAGCCGAAACCGAGCGGGCATTTGACGCACTTGCCGAGGCCGCCCGACGCTATCCCGGCTCGGACAGGATCCATCTCGAACTCGCACGCCTTGCAGAACTGCTCAATCGTGATGACGCCGCGATTGCGCATTACAAAACCGTCGTTCGGATCGAAGACAGTTATCGCGACCAGTTCAGGATAATGTATCCGGGCCGCAAACTATTCAGCAGACTCGGAGAAAAGAACTACCAGCTCGCCAAACAGCGATTAGCAGAACTCGGCGCAGAATAAAACCCGGCATAACAACCGACGGGCGGCGGCCGCTGAGCCAAAGGCGAAGTGGATGGTCATTGACGCATATGCCCCTTACTCCTCAGCCTTTGCGAGGATGTCGTCGGGAATATCGAAATTGGCATAAACATTCTGGACATCGTCATGGTCTTCCAGGTCTTCCATAAGACCCAGAATCTTCCTGGCGGTATTGGCGTCGCCAACCGGCGCCATGTTCTGCGGAATCATCGATATCTCAGCTACTTCGGTCGGAATCTCTTTTTCATCAAGCACCTTTTTGAGTTGCTCATAAGCGCCCGCCTCACAGGTCAGTTCGTAGACTTCACCGGTATTGTCCATATCGTCTGCGCCCGCCGAAAGAGCAATCTCCATCAGATCCTCTTCGGCAATGGCGTCCGTCCGGACGGTGATCAGCCCCTTCTTGCTGAACATCCAGTTCACACAGCCGCTTGCGCCGAGAGAGCCGCCGCGTTTTTCAAAAATCTTCTTTATCTCAGGCGCCGTCCGATTACGATTGTCCGTCAGGCCGTCCACCATTATGGCGACACCGCCCGGCCCGTAACCTTCGTAGAGCACATCTTCATAGTTCACCGCGCCTAACTGGCCTGTGCCTTTCTTCACGGCCTTTTCAATCGTATCTTTCGGCATGTTCGCCGCCTTGCCCTTGTCGATAGCGTACCTCAGCGTAAGATTCTGCGCAGGGTCCCCGCCGCCGGCCTTGGCCGCCACAATGATCATCCGTGCGATCTTGCTCCAGGCTCTGCCGCGCCTGGCGTCATTAGCCGCCTTTTTGTGCTTTATACCCGCCCAATGAGAATGTCCTGACATGTCCCGCCTCCCACCTAATGAATAACCTTGTTCAGCGGGTAAGTAAAAATCCCCGAAGCACCCGCCCGCTTCAATTCCGGCATCAGCCGCCGCTCGATACCGTCGGCAACAATAATCTCCACGGCCACATACTCGCTGTCGGCAAGTGTCGACACAGTGGGACTCTTCTCCGCCGGCAGAATCTTCAGCACCTTTTCGAGATCGCTCTTCTTCACATTCATTTTCATGCCGACCGTCGTCTTTGCATCGATGGCGGCGTTGAGCAGAATTGCAATGTTCTCGATCTTCTGCCGTTTGAACTCGTCGGCCCAGGCCTTTTTGTCGGCGATGAACCGCGTCGTCGAGGTCATGATCGTATCGATAACTTTCAGGTTATTGGCCCGCAGCGACGAGCCCGTCTCCGTCAGCTCGACAATCCCGTCGACCAGCCGGGCCTTGACCTCGGTGGCGCCCCAACTAAACTCCACCTTGACATCGATGTTCTTATCTGCAAAGTATTTCTTCGTCGCATTGACCAGTTCGGTTGCGATGATGCCGCCTGCGAGATCTTCGGGGCCGCTGATATTCGATTCGTTCGGAACCGCCAGAACCCACCTGGCCGGCCTGCTTGTCGCCTTGCTGTAACAAAGCTCGCAAACCTCGTGCACATCCGAATCGTTTTCCACTATCCAGTCATAACCCGTAAAACCCGCATCAAGCACGCCGTCTTCGACATACCGGCTCATTTCCTGCGCACGAAGCAGAATCAACTGAATCTCCTCGTCGTCGATCCGGGGAAAATAGCTTCGCTCCTGATCGGACACGTTGAAACCGGCCCGCTCGAACAGATCAAAGGTCGCCTTTTGAAGGCTGCCCTTGGGAATACCCAATTTCAATACACTTTCCGACAAAACCTGACCTCCCTTTCAACTTCCACTATTTCTTTTTCGGGGTTGCTGTTTTCTTCCTGGTCGCCGTCTTCTTCTTCGCAACCGTCTTCTTTTTCGTCTTCGCCTTTGCTGCGGCGCCCTTTTTCTCGTTTACTTTGCCCGACGCCGCTTCAACCTCGTCGGCCTGCGCCGGCGCCTCGGCGGGAGGCTTGAATTTCTTGCTGGACGCCTCGCTCCGACGCCGCAAAAGCGAATAGAACTCGTAATCGTTGCTTGCTGAAATCTGTCTCTCGAGAAAACTCGCGATATCTTCATCCGTCGCCGCAGGGTCAACCAGGTTGTCGGCCTTGAGGTATTCGATCATTCGCGGCGTCAGAGGGATCGCATGACCGCCAAGCGCCGTAAGAAAACAGTAATCCACGGCGAACTTTCCCGCCGCCTGGAGCTTCTCCAGTTCTTTACGTCCCTGACGCTTGCCCATCTCCTTGAGCTCTTCGGCGCCCACCCTGTCAAACTTTTGGAAAATCGCGTTCAGCACCTTCGTCAATTTATCCGCCGTGCGCCTGGCAGCCGCCGAATCCGAGCCTAACACTTCGCAGATCTCCTCGGTCCGCGACACACGCAAGTCGTTCAGGTTGACGAAGTGCTCGTTGATGCGCCTGCGAATCGACCTGGCCTTTGACGACCGGACGTTTTCGCTTATGATCGCATATACAATCGCTTCGACGGGGTCGTCAAACTCCACCGCCTTAATCTTGCCGTGCTTCTTCTTCAAAGAACGATAAAGTTTACCAATCGCCTTGGCGTACTGTTTACTGTCCTTCATAAGTCCCTGCCGGTTAAATCAATCCTGTTCGTTTTCTGTCTCCGTTTCCGCCTGACCCTCGCTCGCCCTGAACTCCTCGGCCGCGGCGTCAATCAACCGCAAAGTCTCCAATGTCTTGGGCAATTTTGTGTCCTCGTGAAAATGCAGCCGCGGACAAAACTTCGACGTCATCTTCCTGCCAAGCCGGGCCTGTATATGCCGCGCGGCATGCTGAATAGTTTCCAGCGTTCTTCTGCGATGCTTATCATCGGTCGCCATGATGCTCAGGAACACATCGGCGTTGCGCAAATCGGGCGAAATATCAACCTCTGTTACGCTGACAATGCCCTGAATTCGCGGGTCGCTGAGCCGATTGGCTATGGTATCGCTGACCGACTCCCTGACGACCCGGGCCACTTTCTCCTGTCTTCTGGATGGTCCACTTGTTGACGACATGCCTGTCAAACCGCATTTTTTTAAAACTTTAGTAAAATCCGACTTAGAGGGTCCGGGCGACCTCGAC
>QNBS01000226.1 GCA_003644175.1 Planctomycetota bacterium
GATAAAACAGCCGGAAGCCGTCGCAGAGCCGGAGGCAAAACCCGAAGCGGAAGAGGCACGGCCCGAAGCCGAAGAGGCAAAACCCGAAGCCGAAGAGGCACGGCCCGAAGCGGAACCCGAAGAAGCGAAAGAGGCAACGCCACCGGAAGCGAAGCCCGAAGCGAAACAGGCGGAAGCCGAAGCCGAACAGCAGGCAGAACAGCAGGCCGAACAGGAGACTCCCCATGCAGCGGCGGAGGAGTCCGGGGAGACAACGGATGGTGAAAACCCTGCCTCGGAGGATAAGCAGGCCGGTTCGTAACAGGCCGGGCACAGAGTGATGAATCCTGAGCCATATACTCTAAACCTGGGCCTTGAATTTGCCGATAAAATACAGGATGCGCCGTCGAAAGTACGGCCGGTGCGTCCCATAAAAAGGGCCGTTGCGCCTGTGCGGTAAATCGGCTCACCTGGTCTAAGCAAACGGCTGGTTCGCCTGGGAGATGTGTGTATGGGATTTGACGCGACAATAAGAGAATACCTCAAGGAGATCGACGAATCCCCGCTGCTCAGTTGGGAAGAGGAAAAGGAATTAGCTTATCGAGTCATTGAAGACAACGATCCCGAAGCCCGGCAACGCCTCGTCAGCAGCAATCTCAGGCTTGTTGTCAACATCGCAAAGAGATTCTCCGGCAGGAGCCTGACCCTTGGCGACCTCATCGAAGAGGGCAATCTCGGTCTTATCCGGGCCGTCGACACGTTTGACCCGGAACACGGCGTGCGATTCAGCACATATTCTTCATGGTGGATCAAGCAGGCAATCAAGAGGTCTATCCTGGCGAATGCCCAGCCCATTCATATACCAACCTATATGGTGGAGATGATCAACCACTGGCGATATACAGCCTCTGTGCTCGAACCACAGTTGGGCAGGTCTCCGACCGTAGAGGAGATGGCAAAAACCATGAAACTGCCCCTCCGCAAGGCCAAGGCTATTCAAGAGATTGTCTCCGTGGTGAACGCCGGCTTCCATGGAGACGGGACCGAGGAGAATCCCGGTCTGGATGAAACGATTCGGGACGACAGCGCCGCTTTGCCGGAGGACGAACTCGGCACCGACGAAGAACTTGAAAAAGCCGTTCGATTGCTCGCGGAAATCGACGCCAGGGAAGCCGAAGTTTTGAAACTGCGGTTCGGACTCGACGGACAACAGGCGATGACGCTCAAGCAAATCGGCAAGAAGCTGAACCTGACCAGAGAGAGGGTTCGACAGATACAGCGCAACGCGCTTGAGCGACTCAACGAGCTGATGACTTCATAGCAAGCAGCATAGCCGCAACCAGAGAACTGCAACCACGGATTTAAAAAGCCGCGAAAAGGCACAAAAGTCACAAAAAACGTAAATTTTAGCCGAGTGTGAGATTCGCTTGCCATTCCCGCGAAAGCGGGAATCCAGAATAAAGCAGCTTCCGCCAGAGGCGGTTTCCTGCTTTTTCGGCACATGGCTAAAATGTTGCCAAAAAACAAGAAGTTGAAAGATTGTGTATGAATCTCAAATCATACATTCGCGACATACCCGATTTTCCCAAAGCCGGTATATTGTTTCGCGACATCACGCCGTTGCTGGCGGACAAGAGGGCCCTGGCCCAGGCAGTCGGCGCCTTAGCGGAGCCCTTCAAGGATGCTCACATCGATTATATTGCGGCGGTGGAGGCCAGGGGTTTCATTTTCGGATCGGCGGTGGCGAAGGAACTCAACGCCGGTTTCATACCGCTGAGAAAAAAAGGCAAGCTTCCGTACGCCACTGAATCGGTAACGTATCAACTGGAGTACGGCTCAGATACCATTGAAGTTCACAGCGACGCTATGAAAAGCGGCGACAGGGTATTGATGGTCGATGATCTGCTGGCCACTGGCGGCACGATGAGCGCCGCCTGCCGACTCGTCGAAAAGTTCGGCGCACAGATTGCGGGTCTGACCTTTGTAATCGAGTTGACCGACCTTGCGGGCCGGCGGAAACTTCCTGACTATCCGATTCATACCGTCATGGCCTTTTGATCCAAACAGCGACAGGGCAAAGAAAGCATGAGCCAACTCAACGTAAATATTCCATCCGCAGGGGCCGACCGTTATACCATTCATATCGGAAGCGGACTCTTAGGCTCGGTGCCGGCGCAACTGGAAAAGGACTTTTCCGGGCTGAGCAAATTCGTCGTCACCGATTCCAACGTTGTCGCCGCCGGTCATCTGGCGAGGCTGCTTGGAAAGGCTCAGGTTGGCACTTACATTATCGATCCGCCCGGCGAGGGGTCCAAGCATATCGATACCGTCGTGTCGATCATCGAGGCGATGGAAAAAGCATCCCTCGGAAGGGACACGCTGATCATCGCATTGGGCGGAGGCACGGTGGGCGATATCGCCGGCTTTGCCGCCGCCATCTTCAAGCGCGGCGTCAAGGTCGCCCAGATTCCCACCACAACCGTATCGCAGGCCGATTCGAGCGTCGGCGGAAAAACCGGTGTCGACTCGACCATCAGCAAAAACGCCTACGGCGCATTCCGGCAGCCGCAAGTCGTTTACATCGATGTCGAAACCCTCAAGACGCTCGACGACCGGCAGTACCGCTCGGGCCTTGTCGAATCCGTCAAACACGCCCTGATAGCCGATGATGAGTATTTCGACTATCTCAAAAAGAATATGCCCGCCATACTCGACCGTGATTGCGATGTTCTCGAACAGGTCGCTTACACAAACTGCCGCATCAAAGCCGCCGTCGTCGCCGCCGACCCCACCGAGCAGAATAAACGGCGAATCCTCAATTTCGGTCATACCATCGGCCACGCCGTCGAATCGGCAAGCAAGTTCAGCCTTCTCCACGGAGAGGCGGTGGCAATTGGAATAATCGGCGCAGAACTTATAGCGCAGAAGATGGGTTTTGCGGCTCCTGACAGGCTAAAACGGATACAAGAGGCGCTTTCGATGCTGTCTGTGCCTCTGAAAATACCTAAGGGCTTGCAAAAGGAAGATTTATTTGATATTATCAAGAGGGACAAGAAAGCCGTCAATCAATGGCCTAAGTTCGTGCTGCTGGATAAAATCGGCCATGTGTATTTCAAGGACGGCCAGTGGGCGCATGATGTCGGCCAACAGATTGTTGACGAAACCCTGGACCGGCTTTATCTGTAAAGGCCGGCCCTGCTAATTCCCTGATCGGGACACCGAGAGGAACAAGAATGTACAGAGAGACAATTAAGGTTCTGGATTGCACCATCAGGGACGGAGGCCTGATCAATAATCATCACTTCACCGACGAGTTTGTGCGGGCCGTGTACAAGGCCCTGTCGCAGGCGGGAATCGACTACATGGAAATGGGCTACCGCTCCAGCAGACAGGTTGCACCGCCGGCGGACTACGGCGCCTGGAAATACTGCGACGACGACAAGATCCGCCAGATAATCGACGGTGTCGAGTCCGACGTCAAGCTCAGCATAATGGTCGACGCCCATCGTGTCGTCGAGCAGGAATTTGTGCCCGTCGATGAAAGCCCCATCGACATGATCCGCGTGGCGACCTACGTCAAAGACATCGACAAGGCCATCTCCCTGGTCGACAAGTGCCATGACCTCGGTTACGAAACCACGGTCAACGTCATGGCCATTTCCGCCGAGAACGAACACGACCTTATCGAAGCTCTCGATCAGCTCGCCAGGACACCCACCGGAACCGTCTATGTTGTCGACAGCTACGGCTACTTTTTCTCCGAGCAGATTGAATATATCGTCAAACTCTACCAGGAGCATCTGCCCGGCAAACGCATCGGCATGCACTGCCACAACAATCAGCAGTTGGCTTTCGCCAATACCATCGAGGGTATCCGGCACGACTGCGATCTTGTCGACGGTTCGCTTTACGGCATCGGGCGGGGAGCGGGAAACTGCTGCCTCGAACTGCTCATAGGTTTCCTGAAGAATCCCAAGTTCTGCATCGAGCCGATTCTCAAGGTCATACAGGACTACATGATACCGATGCGCAAGGACCTCGAATGGGGCTATATGATACCTTACGCGGTCACGGGATTTATGAATCAGCATCCAAGATCGGCAATCGCCATGCGCAAGACCGACGGAAAAGACAAGTATCTCGAATTCTACAGCCAGATACTCGACCTCCTCGATTGACGGCAGGGTGGAGAAGGTGGGATTCGACGCCCATTCAAGACGAATTCATCCGCACGCATATCGACGTATAAGCCGTTAATCCTGACATCTCCGTCAATATCCTGTCCATCAAACACGGCGTTTTTGCCTTAGCAAAATACCGCCAATTCCCATTAATATAAGTGTTGTTGGTTCGGGAACGATGACGTTGATATTTTCCCATGTGTCATCATAATCCGGGTCGTTTATGAGCTGGATATTAAAGTCTGTCCCATCCATCCACAGGCCGGTGATAAAAATCTTGCCGGAGGTATCTGTAATCAACTCCCAACCCACTTGACAGTACAGGTCGATACTCGGTGTTATTACATTTTGCAGACTGGTGATTGCGTCGATGCGTCCGCCTTTAAGAATTGCAGAGGAATGCTCGGTAACGGTAACTTCTTCCGTTACCCCATCCAGATAAAGTAAACTGCTATAATCATCAAGCCATATATCCGTTATGCCGCCGGTATGCCAGTTGCCAGGGTTCCGGCC
>QNBS01000227.1 GCA_003644175.1 Planctomycetota bacterium
GAGATAATGTCGTCGACCATCAAAATGTTCCTGCCGGCCACACTGCCGATGATCTCTTCGCATTCCACCTCGCTGCCGCTTATCCGACGCTTGTGAATAATCGCAAGCTCGCCATCAAGGACGCTGGCGTAATGAGCCGCGGTTTTCATATTACCCGCATCGGGCGCCAGCACCGTCAAATCCGAAATCGCCTTCTCCCTGAAATACTTCAGAAAAACCGGCTCGGCCGTCAGATGATCCACGGGAATATCAAAAAATCCCTGCAACTGAGCCGCATGAAGATCTATCGCCAGCACACGATTGGCGCCCGCAGATGTAATCAGGTTCGCAACAAGCTTCGCCGTAATCGGAACGCGACCGGCATCCTTGCGGTCCTGCCGAGCATAACCGAAATAAGGAACCACCGCCGTAACACGCGCCGCACTGGCGCGACGAAGACAATCGAGAAATATCAGCAACTCCATCAGATTCTCGTCAACCGGCGCACACGTCGGCTGAACCACAAAACAGTCCTTGCCGCGAACATCCGACTCCAGCTTGATCAGCTTCTCGGTATCCGGAAACGGCTCGACATTCGCAAGACCCTGCTCGACGCCGAGGTACGCACAAATCGCCGCCGTCAAATCCGGATTACTCGTCCCGCCGAAAATAAGCATTGGATGATTAATCATTGCCGCCCGTCTTCCTCTTCTCTAAATCCTTAACATCTTCCTGCCCGACCACCATGCCGGGCCGAACGTGAGAACCGTCCTTCATCTCAAGCGGAGCGATCAAGGCCGAACCCGGACCGATATAACTGTCCCGGCCGATCTTCACCCGACCGCGAATATACGTAAACGGCTCGATCACCGTGTCCTGACCGATCTCGGCGCGGGCGTCAATCCACGTATTCGGCGGATCGACAATCGTAACGCCCCCGCTCATCAGCTTCTCCTGAATCCGCGACTGCATGATCTTGCTCGCCCGGCTCAACTGCCCGCGGTCATTCACACCCATCGCATCCTCGGCCGCCACCGCCGTCACCGCAACCACCTTATGCCCCGACGCAATAGTAATATGCAGCGCATCGGTCAGGTAATATTCGTTCTTGGCGTTGTCCGGCGTTATCTTATCGATCGCCTCCAGCAGCACAGGCGTATTGAAACAGTAATACGCAGGATTCACTTCCTTGACCAGACGCTGCCGTTCGTCACAGTCGTTCTCCTCAACGATACCCTGGATATTGCCGTAAGAGTCGCGAATAATCCTGCCGTAACCCGTCGGATCCTCCATAATCGTCGTCGCCAACGTCGCCGCCGACATCTCCGAGGCATGCTTGGCGGTAAGCGTCTTGAGCGTCTCGCTGCGAATCAAAGGCCCGTCCCCGCACAATATCAGCGTCTGGCCCGAAAAACCCTCAAGATGCTCACGGCAGCACATCACCGCATGACCGGTCCCTTTCTGCTCGGCCTGCTCGACAAAGACAATATCGCCGTCGTCCTTGAACCGCTCGATAATCTCTTCCTTGCCGTAACCGACGACAACGAAAATCTTCTCGACCCCGACATCGCGACAGGCATCCAGAACATAAGCCAGCATAGGACGCCCGCAAACCTCATGCAGAACCTTAGGCAGCTTAGTATTCATCCGACTGCTCACACCAGCAGCCAAAATTATAGCAACCCGATTCAATCTAAAATCTACAATATACAATATACAATCTACAATCTCACACTACCCGGCCAGGACTCGAACCTGGAATGCGAGTACCAAAAACTCGAGTGTTACCATTACACCACCGGGTAATCTCAATCTCTATCCACCGCCGCAGCACAGCACAGCGAAAATCCCAAAGGGGCTTTACCCGCCCAAAGAGGCCCGCCGGCGCAGCAAATAGTCAGTATCCAGGTTGTCGCGAAGCCCACTCGAAAACGGGCCGACCGGGCCCTGCCGGAGGCTTGAACCGACCACGTCGCGATAACTGTCGGCCCCAAAAAACACACGCAACCTCGTGCGACAGAGCAATAAGCCGCTAATATACGAACCCACCGCACAATTGCAAGCCCTTTTTAAAAAAATCCCCTGCCAGTACTGAAAAACCCATAAAATTAAACGCACGCGCAGCGTGCCACCCCTATATTTAACCCCCACGGAAGTGGGGGCCCAGCCATCACGATACCAACTGCCCGCCACAACGCAAAAAAAACTCCCCCGGTCCGATAAAACACCCATTGCCGGCCTTGTCATTCCCGCCAAAACGCCGACTCCAGACCCCAAATTCGCTGCAAAGCCGCGAAACCACTTCGTTATTCGACATTTCTCAGTTCGACATTCTGCGGTTCAGCCGCTCTTCAAAGAACCGTACAACCTCCCCAAGCGCCTTATTGGGCATCTCGCCATGAATACCGTCAAAAGAGATTTTCGGTGTCCCCAACAACCGCCTCAATCTCACCATCAACTTCAAACATAACCAAAAACCCTTATGTCTTATGGGAGCGTTGCTCAAATCCGAAACAAATTCAAAATACTAATGACCAAAATCTAAAACCTTATTTTGACGCGACAGAAGCCGTTTGAACATTTGGATTTTGGTATTTAGTGCTTGTTTCGTATTTCGGATTTAGTGCTTCGTATTTGGGCAACAGGCCCTTATTTAGGTTCTTAACTATACTTTGTTAATCTCCCCACACACCGGCAAAACAGGCGAAATCCAGAATGTTAACAATATCATCTTCGTCGTTGTAGATGTCGCCGCCGGAAAGACCAACACCAACAAGCAGCCAGTTGTTGCTTATTATCTTAACATCGCCAAAGCCGATTGAGGCGTCAAGGTCAATGTCATAGATGTTAGTGGCCGTGTAATCATCCACTTTATTGACAATAACATTGGTATATACATTGTTCGGATCGACAAAAGTATAATGGGTTTTGCCGGGGGTCACTGTGCCGGACCAGCCGTAGTCAACCCAGACCTCGTAGTAGCCGTTCGGGTCGGTTGTATCTGAAGTGCCGCCGTTGTCCGCCTCTACGAGCACATCCGGTATCGGCGCCGCAGCGGAATTCCTGATGTAGCCTGAAATTGTATATGTCAGCATCGTGCCGGCATAATCCTGATCCGCGATATTAGCCGCAACATTGCTGTAGCCAATCTCATTCGGATCAAATACATAAGCATTATGCGTCACAGCCACCTTGCCGGACCAGTCGTAATCGACCAATACTTCATAGTAACCGTTCGGATCGGTAACATCCCAGCCTCCGCCGTCGTATTTAGCGGTGTAGTAGCCGCCGCCGTTTTCGGGTGTTACAGTTACACCTTCGATTGGCGTTGCGCCGTCGTCTTCCAGGATGGTTCCGGAAATAATGAACGCTTCGAGATAACCGGTAAGGTCGAGCACTGTGTCGCCGGTAACATTTGTAAGTGTTCGGTCGGTTTCGTTCGGCTCAAAGATATAGCCGACTTCATTTGGTTCAACTATTCCAGACCATCCGTAGTCAACCGTTAATTCATAGTAGCCGTTCGGGTCGGTGATGTCGTTAACATCGGGAATTGCCGGAGCAATCGCTTCTATCAAGACGCCTGCGATCCCCGTTGTATCGTCCGGCTCAAGCAAGTAACCGGAAATAACATGCGTATCGGCAACAAAGTTGGCCTGTACACTGTAGCTGTCGTCCATCATAATTGTGGTATCGGCTGCGTTCGGGTCTGCAACCTTGCCGGCCGTTACGCCGCTCCCCGTCCAGTTGACAAAGTGATAGTCCGCATCAGGAGTCGCCACAATATCTGCAACGGCGCCATGGTCATAATTATACGGTCCTGATTCGCCTGGCGTTGTAACCGAGCCGCCGGCGGTTGATAGTGTTGTTAAAGTGTGCTGCGGTATGGTCGTAATGTAGCCGGTTATTTCCACATCGTCAATGTTCCATCCCGAGTATCGCCATGACTCGTCTGTCGTTCCCATGCCCCAGCGGATGTATACCGTCGGTTGGGCGTCGGCGAAGGCTGAGATGTCATAAGTCTGCCGTGTCCAGCTTGAATCGGTTATCTCTGCGGAGTTTTCCCATATAGTATTCCACGTGGATCCATCATTCGAGACCTCGATGTACGCATGGTCATAGTCCGCCATTTCGACATTGAGCCATCGGTAGAAACTAAGCGTGATATTGATCATTGCCGTACAATCTATTGCCGGCGTTGTCGTCCATTCGGTTGGATCTATATTATTACTATAATCGCCGGACAGGTTGTAACCGATAACCTTTGAGCCGGTATACCCACTGTCGGGATCGGGGTTGCCGTGCGCCCCCCCTCCCCGGCCTTTCGGCACGCCATACTGCCATTGCCCGGTTGCCGACCAGCCGGGATCGGTATCCATGTTCGCAAAGTATAGCGAACTAACAATACTGATTGAAACAGTTGCTGTGTTGGAATCCCCGCCGTCAGGCGGCAGGCCGCCGTCATTAGCCTTAAATTGGAAACTGTCCGGACCGGTATATTCCAAATCAGGCGTGTAGACCACTTGATCGCCGTTGCCGGCCAGCGTATACGGTACGCCGCTGATGCCTCCTGCGCCGGGATCACTCAAACTCCCCTGGCTCGGAAGTGATGTAATAATGTAATTTAAGACGCCCGGCGGATCCGGCAAATCGTCGTCGGCAGCCGCCAGCAAAATCGGCAC
>QNBS01000228.1 GCA_003644175.1 Planctomycetota bacterium
GGCCATCGACAGATTCCGCCGGGCAAAGAACTGTGATATTTGATCGAAGAGTTCACTGTCAAATTCCAATGGAACACCGCAAAACTCCGCCAGGGCCTGCCTGGTTACGTCATCGTCTGTAGGACCCAGCCCGCCTGTAACCAGAACGATGTCGGCCTGCTCTGTTGCCTGGTTCAGTGCGCGGACAATCTCGCCGACCTCGTCGGCAACCGTAAAAAAACCGACCGCAGGTATGCCGCAAGATAAAAGCTGCCGACTGAGCCAGGACGTATTCGTATCGACCGTTTGACCGCTGAGCAGTTCATTGCCGATACTGACGATACTCGCCTTTTTCATCGTTATCTCAAATCTCGATCAGTGCCTTGACCACACCATCCTTATACCCTGCTGCCATGTCGAAGGCGTCTTTGGACTTGTCAAACGTAAAGCGATGCGTGATCATAAAATCAACTTGCGCCTTGCCGGAGGCAATCAGATCGATGGCTTTTTGCGTACAGTCGTTCTGCCGCCTGACATTGACGATCGTTATCTCTTTTCTTCGGATCCTGTCGATACTGAACGATACGCGTTCGGCTCTCGGTATTCCGACGATCATCAGCGTTCCGCCGGGCCGCAGCAGTTCAATCGCCTCATCCAGGGTTTCCTGCCGGCCGGCGCACTCATAGACGATGTCCACACCCGTCGGCTCGAGATCGCCGATCGACTCGACAATATTTTCACTTTCGGGATTGCCGGTCCATATTGCGCCGGCTTTGCGGGCGACCGCATTGCGAGCATCGATAATATCTGTCATGTAAATTTTCTCTATCCCTTCGGCCTTTGCCGCCGCCATACAACTAAGCCCTATCGGCCCGCTGCCTAAGATGACCACGCAGGCGCCCTTCTGTGCATGAGATTGCCGGACCGTATAAACGCCAATTGCAAACGGCTCACACAAGGCGCCCTGTTCGAGCGTGATAGCGCCCCGTGTCGGAAAACAGCTCTTCTCGGGCATGACAATGTATTCGCTCAAACAGCCCGGCCCCTGCCCCGGCGTACCCAGAAACTTGAGGTTTCGACATGTATTTTCTCTGCCCATGCGACACTGGTCGCACTCATCGCACCACGCCGCCGGCTCGACCACAATGGCATCGCCCACTTTTACGCGCTTCACCGCGCTGCCCACCGCCGCAACAGTCGCCGAGCATTCATGCCCCACGATATACGGGTACTGCACCACCTGCGAGCCGATCCTGCCGGTTTCATAATAATGCACATCGCTGCCGCAAACGCCGACCTTCTCGATCTTGCACAATACATCCGTATCCCCGCCGATCACAGGATCGTCAACCAGGCGCATTTCCATCCGCCCAATACCCGTCAATACCTGCGCTTTCAAAGCTATAACTCCTACACATTAAATCGGAAGTTGATAATGTCCCCGTCCTGCACCACATAGCTCTTACCTTCGAGACGAACTTTTCCGGCTGCTTTGCATGCCTTTTCGTCGCCTAATTCTTTGATGTCGTTGTAGGCGATTGTCTCGGCGCGGATAAAGCCGCGCTTGATATCGCTGTGGACCTTTTCGGCGGCGTCGTGAGCGATCGTGCCCTTGCGAATGGTCCAGGCCCGCACCTCGTCCTTGCCCACAGTCAGAAAACTTATCAGCCCCAACGTCGCATAGCAGCTTTGCACAAACTTCTTGGTCGCCGGCTCGGCAATGCCCATATCCGCCATAAATTCCTTGCGGCTGGCCTCATCTAATTGCGACAGTTCGCTTTCCAGACTTGCACACAGCGAAATCACCTCAACATTCTCGCCGGTTGTATTAACCGCTTCAAACCGCCGATCCAAATCGTCCTCGCCGACATTAGCAACGACCGTCATCGGCTTGAGCGTCAGAAAACCCAGCGACTTAACAAGGTCAAGCCTGGCGTCATCGGTGATAACACTGCTGATCGGCTTTTCGGTCTCAATCGCCTCCCGGAGCTGCAACTGCAACGCTAATTCGGCCTTGTCCCGGGCCTGTGTCTTGACCGGCTTGTGGATCTGTTTTTCAAGCCGCTCGATTCGCGTTTCAACTAATTCCAGGTCCGACAACAGAAACTCCGTCTTAAGGTCCGCCAGATCCCTCTCAAAGTTGGCGTCCTCGCCAAACGCCCGCACCACAATCACAAACATATCGACCGTGCGGACCTTATTGAACAAACGCCGGGCCGCGGCCCGCGTATGCTCGTCGGCAAAGGACAATCCCGGCAAATCAAGACAGTCGATTGTGGCGCAAACCGTCTTCCTGGGTTCGTAAAGCTCCGTCAGCCAATCTAATCGCTCGTCCGGCACGGGCACGATGACTTCCTCTATTGCCACCGAACCGACAGGCGGAACCGCCTTGCCGCTGATCGCCGAGACCAGCGTGCTCTTACCCGATTGCATCAAGCCGATTATCGCAACCTTCATCAGATGAATTTCCTGTTCATAGTTCGTAGTTGGTAGTTCATAGTTCGTAGACCAGAGTTCGTAGTTTGTGATTTTCGGGACTTCACTCGTTTACTCCAGACCTCGCTTCAGACCGCTCAGCATTTTCGATATCTCAACAAGGTCTTTTCTCAACTCTTCAAAAATATGCACCTCAATATACTTCCGCCCAAGAGAAATATCCAATATAGCAACACATTCATATGCAGAACCACGGGCCATATCAAGAAATCTCCGAAAGTCTTTTTTTGTTCTCGCTGAGCCCTCTGCTATGTTCAGCGGCATCGAGACCGCAGCCTTTCTAAACTGACTTGTCAGGCCGAACAACTCATCCCGCGGATATTTCTTTGTCAAGGCATAAATCTTGCCCGCAAATGCCACAGCTTTCCGATAAACAACAAGTTCCTCGAAGCTAAATCTCGCTTTCTTTGCCACAGTCTCTCTACCTTCCAATTATCCGCCAACCCTCAACTACCAACCACGAACTACCAACTACGAACTACGAACTACCAACTACGAACTACGAACTACGAACTATAGACTGTCGCCCCGTGACAATCGTATGCTACAATCACTGGAAAATCCTCAAGCTCAAGCCTGCGTATCGCCTCGGTTTGCAGATCCTCGTAGGCGACGATTTCGGCTGCAACTATATGCTCGCTCAAAAGGGCCCCTGCGCCGCCGAGAGTTGCAAAATGAACCGCCCCATACCGCCGCAGCGCCTGACGCAGGCGCTCGTCGCGGTATCCTTTGCCTATCATTCCCTTCAATCCCGCGGCGATGAGTTTCGGACTGAAGGCATCCATCCGCGAGGAGGTTGTGGGTCCTGCAGCGCCGATCACGCCTCCGGCGGGCGCAGGCGTCGGCCCGACGAAGTAGATCACCTGCCCCTGCAAATCCACCGGCAAAGGCTCACCGGCATCCAGCAGTTGGCACAACCGCTTGTGGGCCATATCCCGGGCCGTAAAGACCGCGCCGCTGATCGTCAACTCCTCGCCGGCCCCAAGCGACCGAACAACCTCATTGCTAAGCGGCGTATGCAGTTTTCTTATCTTGCCCATAACATACCTTTTCACACTTGATTCCGTCGCCTGAACAGCCATTGTATATTGTCCAGGGCGGTTCCGCGAGTCAAAAAAATATCGGCTGAGTCATGGACGCAAAAGTGTCAAGGGCAAATCGGCATTTTGGTAACACTTCAGCCAACTGTGAAATTCGCTTGTCATTCCCGCGAAAGCGGGAATCCAGCATAAAACAGCCTCCGCCGCAGAGCCTGCCCTGAGCGTAGCCGAACGGGCGGTTTCCTCCTTCTTGCACACGTGGCTAAAATGTTACGCATGTGGCTTTTTGCAATGCAGTAATTTACTTCTTGCATCCCGGTGCGCAGGCGGTATAAATGGGGATATGGCAAAATACCCCATCTATCTTGACCTTGAGGGTCGGCGTGTCGTCGTGATAGGCGCAGGCAATGTCGCCGCACGCAAGGTGCAGTCCCTCACCGCCACGGGCGCACGCATAGTCGTCGTCGCCGAACACGCCACAGGCGTCTTTCAGGACGCCTGCGAAGGCGCAAACATAGAACTGGTCATCAGCAGCTATTCCAGGGACTATCTGGCAGGCGCCGTCCTCGCCATCGCCGCCACAAACGATACGGCCCTCAACAACCGGATATACAAAGACTGCCAGGAACTCGATGTCCTCTGTAACGTCGTGGACGTGCCGGATTTGTGTGATTTTTATGTGCCCGCGCTCGTGGAACGCGGATCACTCCAGATTGCTGTCGGCACCGACGGCAAATGCCCCGCCTACTCGGGACACCTCCGAAGAAAACTCGAAGAAATGTTCACCGACCGGCACGGGCTGTTCCTGGACGAACTCGACAAGATCAGAAAACACATCATCGCCACCGTCGACGACGGCGACCGGCGAAAAGCCATCCTCGGCCAACTCGTAAAAGACGAATCATTCGAATACTTCAAAAAAAACGGACCCGACCCATGGCAGAAACGCGCCATGGAAATCATCAACAGCGGCGGCGTTTAGGACGACCACCCAGCACTCTCACAACAAATCTCGGCCTGCAAGGAGCATCGATACCGATATTGCATTGCGCAGGAAATGGGCGACCATCGTTACCCAAAGCGCCGTCCAGAATGACTTCGGCGCCCAGTGGGCATAAGCCCAGGCAAAATAC
>QNBS01000229.1 GCA_003644175.1 Planctomycetota bacterium
AATGTAACCGAGTAAGCACAACACGTATATCCAAGGCTGATACTGTCCATCACGGGCGGTATCAGCTTTAGTTGTCAAGCGGTGTACCGGCCCAGCGACTCGGCTTCGGAACGCTACGCTTAGGTCGGGATGACATCGGGGGGTGGGGGGGGCTGTGAATGTCGAATGTTGTTCAGGAGGATGACACATGATTTTATCGCTTGGCCATCTGTAATCTTACCAAAATCACCTTGAACCGTCAAAAACTTGCTCTTTCAACACCCCTGCTGGCTCACCATGCGGTGAAGCAGCCGCCCGTGCCGTGCATGCGGGAGCCGCGGTAGATTTTCATGTCGCGCATCTTCTTCCATGATACGGATCCGTCCAGGAGTCCGATGTTGCCGCCCTCTGCACCCACCTGTTCGGAGGGGATGCCGCCGCCCGGGCCCGGATTGCTGTAATCGAGGATCGGCCCCCGCTTGCCGTGTGGGGCAAAGGTCACGTTTTCGCCCGTTGTCCATGCGTTAAGTTCGGTCACAATCAGCAACCTGCCCGCCTCCGTACTCAACTGGGGCGATATCCATTCGGCGTTTGCCGGACCCAGCATCGGCCAGGGAGTTCCACCGTGGCCGCCGAGGTAGTTGTAGCCCAACAGGTAGCCGTAATTAGCGTACCTGTCGTAATACCAGTTGTTCGTACTGGTGAAAGGCTCTTTTAGCCAGGGGCATCGCATCGACCGTTTATCACCGATGCTGGCGACCAGCGAATCATGTGTCGCCATCGCGATAATCGGCGTATGCTCGTCGGGCTCGCGGAACCTCATCATGTCGGAGAACCCGCAAGGAAGATGATCTTTGTTTCCATTAGCGTAAACGTGGATTCCGAGGGCAAACTGATGAATATTGCTCTGGCAGACCGCCCGGCGACATCGCTCCTTGGCGATTGCCAGCGCGGGCAAGAGAACCGCCATAAGCAGTGCAATAACGGCGATCACAACCAACAACTCAATAAGCGTAAAGGCCGCCGGGCCGGCCTGGCCGTCATTGCGCCCGTCAATTGAAGAAACTGTCAACATTTTCTGCGAACCTTTCATTCACTCTAGCTGAATTTGGTATGATTGGGATTATAACGCGCAGGCCGCGGGCTGCAAAGGTATTTGTACGAAAAGAATGCGGATTATCCCTACGCGCCAACGGTGTTCAGGGCGACCACGCACACAGGGTCGCCCTTCAGCGAGCGAGTCTGGCTCTGGACAATTCTGTGATTGTCACAATCAGCGCCGCGACGATCAGTCCTGCGATACTGAAGATGATCGTCAGGCCCACGACCAATACGGCGTAGACGATCGCGTAACGAACCTTGAAGGCGGCCGGTTTAAGGTTTCGCGGCCAGATGCGAATTGCCAGGGCGGCGACAATTGAAATTACAAGAACGACGAGTGTGTTCAACGTACCTGCTACCGCCCTGTCGGGTACGGCCCAGATCGTAAGCTCGGCATCGCCGGAGGGTCTTGCAAAATCCAGTCGCAAGCCGCCGCCGGGCAGGCTAACCGGCAGGGAATAAACGCCGCCGGCTACATAAACTTCGCCCCCTGCGTCGGCGCCGGCTATAATCGTCTGGACATGACCGTTGACGTTGGCCGGCGCATTTGTATCCGCGTCATACTGTACGAGCGTCGCGCCGGCCTGTCCGCTACGTGTCCCGCCGCCATAATCCTCACCCATATAGAGATCGCCGCGTTGCTGAGGCCGGGCGGTTTGCGAAGCCCGTCGACTTTGCGCGTTCGGCTTACGGGCGACAGTGCCGAGCTTATCCATATTGTCAATCTCTTGGCGCATTTGGGTCATTTTCTGTCCCTTGAAATGCCTCTGGGCCCGGTTGTCGTAGAGGCCCTCAAGCCGGTCCTGCACCTGGCTTATGTTAATCTCGATCTGGGCGGCATTATCTTTCGACAACTGGTTGACGAGCATATCAACATCGGCGTTCTTTTCCTGGCTTTGCATCAGCAGGTCATTGGCGCTGGTTTGAGACATCGCGGCTAAATCGATCTTGCTGTCCTTCGCCGGTCCGTCGACGCCGAACTGGGCGAGTTGTTTCTTCTGTTGCCGGGAAGTTTCAAGTTCCTTTTTGAGGCGCTCTATCTGTTTTGACTCGTTGTCGGCCACAAACTCCGGCTTGCTCAAAAGCGCCTTGTTACGGGTTGTCTCGTACATGCCGCCGTTGGACGCGGCAACGTTCAGGCGCCGGTTGACATCATTGAGGCTTAATTCTTCCTGTCGCCGAACATGATCCGCATTACCACCCACAATCTGCTTTTGATAGTCCTGCTGCTCGGAGTACTTCTGTTGCAGACGCCGGACTTCGTCGCCGCTGATCCGATCTGGATTGCGCGCCAGATAATCGGCATAGGCCTTCATCTTGCCGATCGCCTTCTTGTTAAGCAGCTCGATATTGTACTGTGCAATCGCTCCGCCTCGGCTCGACCTGCCCGCTATTTCGCGAGAGGTCCGGTCAAGGCGTTTCAACTGTTTCAACGTCGCCTCAATGCCAAGACTCATGACTTCAGCCCGACCGGCTATCGGCGACACATTTCCACCGGGTCGAAAATAACGATAGCCCTTTGGCAGTCGCAGCGACCATGTCGTCTGCATGACCGGGATATCCACAATCGCTATCGAGGGCGGACTGAGTTGTGTGAGCCCGTTTAAGGGCTCGACGGCGGCGCCGGCAAAATACATCGAAACCTCGTACGGCAGACCCCCCGGCGAGATTTTGATCAGGGGTATGAGAACTTCATCCGACAGGCCTTCGGCATCGACGGCAGGCTTGACCGGCCGGTCGGCAACTTTGGCGCTCCACAATTTCAGACCCGCCGGCACACGAACGCGGAGAAACTGCTCGCTGCGATTCTGCAACTGCACCTTGACCTCGTAACAGCTCCTGCCCCTGCGGTCGATGACGGTTGTCATTGCCAACAAATCCACGACCGCCTGAACCCTGGTCGCCTCTTTGGCGGGCTTAAAAGCCAGGTCCAGCGACCAATCGGACTCGAACGTCTGCGAGACGTACTGGAGTGAACTCAGCATCGGGGCGGGCATCAATTGCTTCTGGGCACTGAACGGCAAGTCGGAAAGATTCCTCTGGCCGTCGACGGCCACCTCGTGGCGCGACATATTCTGGACGGCGACAATCGTGCGAACCTGCTCGAGCCGGTCGCAGATAATCGGGGGCACAGGCAGCGACCTTGTATTGGCGTCCAGCGGCAGGGAGAAATTCACCACGACATCGACCAGGCCGGTCACCTCATTGATCAGCGAAAGGTCCCACATGGTCAGACCCGCCTGGCGGCGATTGGCGACACTGCGCATCGCCGGCGACCGGACCACGGAAAGCTTCGCATAGCGACTGTCCATGCCGAATGTCAGCACGTCGACCGGCGAGCCGGAAATAGTGTAACGCAGCCGATAGGTATAAGTCGCAGCGGTCGGTCGAACATTCAAACCCACAAACGTCTCCAGAGCCAGGCGGCTCTTCAAAGGACGAATCTTGAGTTTCAGCGCCGGGGCGGCGTCGGCATACCGATAGGCATACTGCACCGCCGAGAACTGCTCGCGTTTGAGCCAGTTTGAAAGACGGTCGGGTGCTATCGATTTTAGTCCCCGGCTGGAGATCGTCCGGGCCTCCAGCGCTTTGGCGATCTGGACGGCGATGCGCCCGGTTTTTCGCTCAGCGACAACGGCGGCATCGTCGACATACCTAATCAGGGGCACGTCAAAATCCGCCAGGTCAAACCGCTCGCTTACCAGCACCAGCGCCATGGTTGTCGTGTTCTCGGCGCTCTTGAACTTGGTATAGACCCTGCGAGCGCCCTGCTCGGTGCGTTCATAGTAATTCTCAACGGCCGGTCCCACAACACTGAGCAATTCATAGCCGTCCGGCAGGTCAAAGGCCGCACCGAAGAGTTGTCCCTTTTGGGTATTCAACTTCGCCTGGACGAGCAACTGCACCTTGTCGCGGTCGATTCTTACCAGTTGATCAAGGGCAACGGTGGGAGTGATCGCCGGTCGCGCCACCTGGATAAACAGCGCAAAAGGTCTGTACGGCCAATAATACCTGGCCACGGCTGTGGCGCTGTGAGCCTTCGCCGCCGACCGCTTAGACGCGGCAAGCGCCGAACGCCTGCCTCCCTCGACATCTGCAACCTTGACGGTCATTCCTCCGGCGGCATGCAGAGTAACCGTACCGCTTTCGCGACCGACACCATCTGCGCGGACCAGCAACAGGCGGTGCGCCTCATCGAGCAAAGACAAATCCCCGATCCAGCGAACCGTCATCTCGTAACTCTTCCTGGCCGGACGATGGAGGTTTACCTCCAGGACCTTAAAACCGTAGCCCTCCACCGAACGCGTCTGGACCTGGCGGACATCGCGAAGATTTGCTCCGCTCAAGTCGGTCAACATCATATCTTCCGGCAGTAAGAGATAAAACCGCTCGTGCCGGCCGCCGGAAAAGGAGTATTTGATCTTGCTCACCCCGACGACGGCCCAGTGAAAGATATGCACGTCATGGTTGGATTCGGCTGAAAGTGTCCTGTCGGCGGCGGAATCCGGCACTTTCGGCTGCCATCGCAAACTCACATTCCTCT
>QNBS01000230.1 GCA_003644175.1 Planctomycetota bacterium
CCAAAATCTAATCTAAAACCTTATTTTGACGCGACAGAAGCCGTTTGAACATTTGGATTTTGGTATTTAGTGCTTGTTTCGTATTTCGGATTTAGTGCTTCGTATTTGGGCAACAGGCCCTTAGGGGTATATAATCCCTGTATGGGCAAGGGGGCCGATGACCCGGGGGCGAATTTGCCGTATTGTTGATTTGCAAATCGGGTTTCGATAGCTTACCATGGGGCTTTGAACTGATGAACCTGATGGAGTTGTTATGTCGCCGAAACAGACCGAAGACAGGCGCTATCTGGCGCCGATTGACACCGCCTCGACGCAGCAGTTATTTACCGACTGCCTCGTGATCGGAGCCGGCGTTGCGGGCCTTCGCGCTGCGATTGAAGCGGCTTCCAACTGCGATGTTACATTGGTGTGCAAGGGCTCGCTGTCCGACAGCAACACATGGCAGGCGCAGGGAGGTATCGCCTCGGTGCTGGATTCGGATGACAGTTTCAAACTTCACATCGCCGACACCATCCGAACAGGCTGCGGGTTGTGCGACGACACGGCGGTCGGGCTTGTTGTGCGAAGCGGGCCGGAGCTTATTTTGCAGCTTATCGAATGGGGCGCCGAGTTCGACAAGGTCGCGGGGCGAATCGATGTTACCTTAGAAGGCGGGCACAGCCGGGCCAGGGTCGCCCATGCCCACGGCGATTCGACGGGCAGAGGCATTGCAGAGGCCCTGATACGCAAGGTCGCCGACACGCCGAATATCAATATCATTGAGCATTTCTATACCATCGACCTGATTACCAACGACGACAACGAATGTGTCGGCGCGATCGGATATCGGCCCCGGACGGGTTTTGAGATCATCTGGGCGGCCAACACCGTCATGGCGACCGGCGGCGGCGGAAGACTGTACCGCGAAACGACCAATCCGGACGCGGCAACCGCCGACGGACTGGCGATGGCCTGGCGGGCCGGTGCAATCCTGCGAGATATGGAGTTCGTGCAGTTTCATCCGACCACGCTTTATATTGCAGGCGCATCGCGAGCCCTTATCACCGAGACATTGCGCGGCGAAGGAGCGATCCTGTTGGACTGCGGCCATAAGCGCTTCATGCAGGCCTATCACGAAGACGCAGAACTCGCGCCGCGAGATATAGTGAGTCGGTCGATTCTGGACCGCATGCTCAAGACAAACTCGACGCATGTGTACCTTGACATTCGACACTTTGACAAGGAGCACTTCAAGAAAAGGTTCCCCCTCATCAGCGAGTTGTGCGAAAGTTTCGACATCGATGTAAGCGCCGACCTCATCCCGGTAAGACCCAGCGCTCATTACATGATCGGAGGCGTCAAAACCGATATGGAGGGGCGAACGAATATCGCCGGCCTGTACGCCTGCGGAGAGGCGGCGTCAACGGGTCTGCACGGCGCCAACCGCCTGGGCAGCAATTCGCTTCTGGAAGGGTTGGTCTTCGGCAGGATCGCCGGCGCCAACGCCTCAACGGAGCAAAACTCCCACATCCGCCGGCCGGCGTATCGGCGAATGAAGTATGATATCGGCGTTTCGGACCGCAGCCGCCTGGATGCAAGCGACGTACGCAACTCCCTGCGGGCGCTGATGTGGCGAAATGTGGGCATCACACGCAAAGGCCGGGCTCTGACCGAGGCAAGGGAGATTATCGAGTTCTGGCAGCGGTACGTAATGGACAAGGTCTTCGATACGCCCTTCGGGTGGGAATGCCAGAACATGCTGACGGTGTCGTATCTGATGGCCCAGTCCGCCGAACAGCGCCGCGAAAGCAGGGGCGTGCACTACCGAGTGGATTTTCCCGATGTGGACGACGCCAACTTCGCCCGTCATTTCGAGTTACAACGGCCGACCGCTTGACGGCCCAAAGGCGATAAACAAACCGCCGCGCCGCCGAGTACAAATAGGGTGGTGCTCTTAGCCCACCGAGTCCACTTTAGCAAGGTGTGCCAATCGCTTGTCATTCCCGCGAAAGCGGGAATCCAGAATAAAGCAGTTTCCGCCGAAGGGCCTGCCCTGAGCGTAGCCGAACGGGCGGTTTCATGCTTTTTACGCACACGGCTAAAATGTTAAGGGAATTGTGGAATCCCCGCGGAATTGGTTTATAATTGAATAAAGAGTGGGTCCGGCGGTCGCCGGGCGCTTTGCGCCCGGAGGAAAGTCCGAGCAGGGCAGGGCACGGTGGTGGCTAACGGCCACCCGGGGCGACCCGAGGGAAAGTGCCGCAGAAAACACACAGCCGATGGCCTTCGGGCACAGGCAAAGGTGAAAAGGTGCGGTAAGAGCGCACCGCGACGGTGGCGACATCGTCGGCATGGTAAACCCCACCGCCTGCAAGACCAAGCAAGCCGGTTGCGATTCTCTTCGGAGATTTGCGATATCCGGCCCGGATAGCAACCCGGCGGGTAGGTCGCTTGCCGTTCGCGGCAGAGCCGGCCGGCAACGGCCGGTCAAGTGTAATGACCGCCGCCCCGCCAACGCGGGGCAACAGAACTCGGCTTACGGACCCACTCTTTTTGTTGTTAATAGAACGGCATTGCTGTATACTACATTAAAAGACGGATTAAAGGAAGTATGTGGCGGATCGAATGATAGATAATATTGACAGTCGTGCCGGTGAAGCGGTGCGCCATTACTGGTCTATGCGCCTGCAACAACGTCAGAAGCAAATAAAAGGATCCAGACGCGACCAGGGAACACGCAGCGCTGTTACAGGCGGCGCTCAAATGGACGGCTTTATCCGTTTGTTTGTTGATGTCATTGTGGAAGCGGGAATACCGAACTCGTGCATTTTCTTCAAGAAGAACTTACAGCTTCCCGGTTTTTTCCGACCCACTAAGGAGTGGGATTTGGTTGTCATTAAAGACGATATGCTTCTGGCCGCGATTGAAGCCAAATCTCAAGTGGGACCGTCTTTTGGCAACAACTTCAACAACCGGACTGAAGAGGCAATGGGCAGTGCACTGGATTTATGGACCGCGTACAGAGAGGGGATATATCTGTCAAGCCCACAACCTTTCCTGGGATATTTCTTTATGCTTGAAGACTGTCCCTCTTCCAATCGCCCCGTCTCCGTAAGGGAGCCTCATTTCAAAGTCCTTCCGGAATTCGTAGGGGCTTCATATAGGCAAAGATACGAATTGTTTTGCAGAAAACTGATTCTTGAGAGGCATTACACCGCAGCGGCATTTATAGCTTCAAGAAGCGATTCAGGATTGGAAGGCCGCTATACAGTACCTGCCGGGGATCTCTCATTATTACGCTTTGCAAAGTCATTATCAGGGCATATTATTGGTGGAGCATAAGGGTCATGGAAAAAACTACTCACAGATTAATAAATGCCGATGCTCGTGAATTATCATTCTTAAATGACAATTCGATACATCTTGCCGTGACTTCCCCGCCCTATTGGAACCTTAAAAAGTATAACGACAACCCACATCAATTGGGGCATATTGGCGACTACGAAACCTTCCTGGATGAACTGAGAAAAGTATGGGAACATGTTTATCGGCTGCTTGTGCCGGGCGGTCGTTTGGTATGTGTTGTTGGAGATGTCTGTGTTTCAAGAAAACGTTTTGGCCGGCACCTGGTATTCCCGCTTCACGCGGATATTTGCGTAATGTGCAGGAAAATTGGTTTTGATAATCTGAACCCCATAATCTGGAACAAAATTTCAAACGCTTCTTATGAAGTCTCCAATGGATCAAGATTTCTTGGGAAACCTTATGAACCAAATGCAATCATAAAGAATGATATTGAATTCATTCTTATGCAAAGAAAGCCGGGAGGGTATCGCAAACCATCTGAAAAACAAAGGGATCAGAGCAGAATAGCCAAGGAAGATTTTGATAAGTGGTTTCAACAGATTTGGACAATTACCGGCGCATCCACGAGAAAACATCCTGCCCCATTTCCACTCGAGTTGGCCGAGCGGCTTGTTCGTATGTTCTCATTTACAGGAGATACTGTTCTTGATCCTTTTTGCGGAAGTGGAACAACTATGATTGCCGCAGCAAAACACACAAGGAATAGCATTGGGATTGAAGTTGACTCCCAATATTGTCGGATGGCGGAGAAGTCTCTTCAGAAGGAGAGCGCAAACCTCTTTGCCGAAACTGAATTCTTTCTTGAATCTGTGATTTCGGAAAGCTCTGCTTCACCCGCTAAGGCATTTCCATAAACATACTGAACACAGAGAGATTTTGCATGAAGTGTGGGTTATGTGTGGTTGGCGCGGGGGCTGCCGGGTTGATGGCGGGCGTTTTTGCCGGGCGAGCCGGTGCGGATGTGGTTATTGTCGAAAGAAATACAACGGCTGGCCGCAAACTGCTGCGGACCGGTCGCGGCCGGTGCAACCTGACCCACGAAGCGACAGTCGCCGAATTTGTTCGGGCATGTGAGCCGTTTGGGAGATTCCTGAAGCACAGTTTTTACACATTCGGTCCGGGAGAGGTTCGGGAGTTCTTCGGTGCCCATGGTTTGGAGACGAAGGTCGAGCCTTCCGGATGTGTTTTTCCGGCGACCGATCGGGCGACGGATGTAAAGAACGTTCTTCTCGAACAAGCAAAATGCGCTGGAGTGCGTTTTCTCTACGCCCGGCGGG
>QNBS01000231.1 GCA_003644175.1 Planctomycetota bacterium
GCAAAGAGTTAGGGCACATGCCGGGCCAGTTTGTGGAAGTCTCGGTGGCGGGTATCGGCGAAGCGCCTCTTACTGTTTCGTCGTCGCCCACCCAGGAGGGTTTCGAACTGGTCGTTCGCAACGCCGGACGGGTAACCGGCGCCATGCACCGGATGCAGCCGGGCGACAAACTGGGTATTCGCGGGCCGTTCGGTTCGGTCTATCCCGTCGAGGAGTTAAAGGGCAAAGACCTTGTCTTTATCTGCGGCGGCCTCGGACTGGTGCCGCAGAGGGCGTTTATCAATTATGTGCTGGACAACCGCGCCGATTACGGCCAGGTCGTCGTTCTTCAGGGAACCAAGTGCTATGAAGACCGCCTCTTCGCCGACGAAATAGCCGAGTGGTCCGTCCGGGACGATATACACTTGATAGAGACGATAGACGTCGCAAGCCCGCAGTGGGACGGCAATGTGGGCGTGGTAACTACGCTGATACCTAAAATCAGCCTTGACCTGACCGCCGCGGGACTGCTCATCTGCGGCCCGCCCATCATGTACAAGTTCGTGCTGATGGCGCTGATGGAGTACGACGTGTCGCTTGACAATGTTTTTGTCAACCTGGAGCGGCGGATGAAATGCGGCGTGGGCAAATGCGGGCACTGCCAGATCAACGGCATCTACGTCTGCCGCAGCGGCCCGGTATTTCGTTATTCTGAGTTATCTAATGTGCCGGAGGCAATCTGATATGAGTAAACCGAGAGTGGCAATTTTTGATTTCGCCTGTTGCGAGGGCTGTCAGCTTCAGATCGTCAACCTCGAAGAGGAAATCCTCGACCTGATCGGCGCCGTCGACGTGGTCGAGTGGCGTGAAGCGATGGCCGAATCCAGCGAAGATTACGATATCGCGATCATCGAAGGCTCGATCACCAGGAGCGAGGATGAAGACCGCATAAGGTCGATACGAAGCCGGGCGAAAATCCTCATCGCGATCGGCGCCTGTGCCACAATAGGCGGCATTAATAAACTAAAGAACAATTTCGACCTTGATGAAGTCAGAGAGTGCGTGTACGGCGAAGCACACCGCATGCAGCATCTTGACACCGCGCCGACCAGGGCCGTCGATGAGGTCGTCAAGGTTGACTATAAAGTGCACGGTTGTCCGATGAATCCGGAAGAATTCACGTATGTGGTTCGATGCCTCCTGATGGGCAGGACGCCGGAGATACCGGATTACCCCGTCTGCGTCGAGTGCAAGATGAAGGAAAATGTCTGCCGGTGGGAATACGATGAGATATGTCTCGGCCCCGTCACGCGGGCAGGGTGCGGCGCAAAGTGCCCGTCGGCGTCCTTTCGATGTTTCGGATGCCGCGGATACACCGACGACCCGAACATCACAGCGGCTAAGGATGTCATGGAAAAATACGACTTGAGCGTCGACATGTTAAAGAGTAAACTGGTTTTGTTCGGCAGTAAGCAGGAACCGACTTATGAGTAATGCAGAGGTAGATGTGGCTGATGTGAACATTGACGTAAAGCACCTGACCCGGGTGGAAGGGCACGGCAATATCGTCGTCAACATGACAGACGGCAAGGTGGAAAAAGTCCAGTGGCAGGTCCCCGAGGCGCCGCGATTCTTTGAGGCGATGGTGAGAGGCCGGCATTTCGACGACATACAGACCATCGTCAGCAGGATTTGCGGTATATGCTCGATCAGCCATTCGCTGGTCGCCACCAAGGCGGTCGAAAATGCCCTCGGCGTCCAGGTCTCCGAACAGACCGATATGCTCCGATTGCTGATGCACTACAGCGAGCAGTTGCAAAGCCACGTGCTGCACGTCGGCTATCTGGTTGCGCCGGATCTGTTCGGCGCCCCTTCGGTCGTGCCGCTGGTTTCGCAGGCGCCCGATGCGGTTTTGACAATCATCCGCGCACATCGCGTTGCAAACCAGTGGTCGGAGTTGTTGGCCGGACGCATTACGCATCCGATTACGCTTGTGCCGGACGGCATGTCGATGATCCCGACCGAAGCGCAGCTTCGCGACCTTGCCGAGACGCTGAAAGCAACGGTGCCGGATCTGCTGACAATCGTTGACGTAGTGCTCAGCGTCGCAGAGAACCTGCCCGCCTTCGAGCGCCCAACCGAATATGTCTCGTTGAAGCAGGACGACCCGCCGACCTATACGTTCTATCACGGGCATATCGCCTCGGCCGACGGCCATACCGCGCCGGTCGATGAGTGGGAAACCGTCGCCAACGAATACGTCGTCGGCCGGTCGACGGCCAAGTGGGCAAAATGGCATCGCGACAGTTATGCGGTGGGGGCGCTTGCAAGATTTAACAACAATGCGCCGCTGATCAGCCCGTTAGGCAAAGCGGTCGCCGAAAAGTTCGGCCTCGAACAGGGCTGCTGCAACCCGTTCATGAACAATGTCGCACAATTAGCCGAAGCCGCACACGTTACAGAAGCCGCTCTTGAGCTTATCGACAAGCTGCTGACAAAAGGACTCAGGAAAGAAAAGGTCCGGGTCAAGCCCAGGGCCGGCAAAGGCACAGCCGCGGTCGAAGCGCCTCGCGGGATTTTGTTCCACACTTATGAATTCGACGACAAGGGCGATTGCGTCGCCGCAAATCTCTGCATCCCCACCAACCAGAACCATGCCAATATCCAGAAGGATTTTGAAGCGTTCGTGCCGCAGTTCGCCGATCGCGGCGAGGACGCCCTGCGAATGGGCCTTGAGATGCTGGTGCGGTCGTATGACCCGTGCATTTCATGTTCGACGCACATGTTGAATATTGAGTTTGTGAAATAGCTATGAAGAAAAAAACGATTGTTCTCGGCCTGGGCAACCCCCTGATGGGCGACGAGGGCATCGGAATAAAACTCATTGAAATGCTGCAATCGGCCTCCGGAGATTTCCCCGAGGCCGATTTCGTTGACGCCGGAACAGGCGGCATGAGCCTGCTGCACTTAATCGCCGGCCGCGCCAAAGCAGTCATAATAGACTGCGCCTATATGGGCGCAGAGCCCGGCACAATAAAACAGTTCACACCCGACGAAGTCAAAACCGTCAAGCAACTGACCCACCTGTCCCTCCACGAAGTGGACATCATCAAGGTAATCGACCTCGCCCGCCAATTAGGCGAATGCCCCGAGGAAATCATCTTCTTTGGCATCGAACCGGCCGCCGTAACCCGGCAAATGGAATTATCCGACATCCTCACCGACCGACTGGCCCAATACGCCGAGACCATCAAGACCCAACTGCGCCGGAATCTGTGCAAATAGTATTACTTTAGCCAGGTGCGAGATTAGCTTGTCATTCCCGCGAAACACTTGTCATTCCCGCGAAACACTTGTCATTCCCGCGAAACACTTGTCATTCCCGCGAAAGCGGGAATCCAGAATAAAACAACTTCCGCCGAAGAGCCTGCCCTGAGCGTAGCCGAACGGGCGGTTTCCGCACATGGCTAAAATGTTACTGCAAATAAAGGGGTGTTGGCGGCGTCTGTACCCGTAAAGAGCTAAGTTTTGCATAATTTCACTTCAATCCTTGAATTCCCGCCGAAAATGTGTTAAACAGGATGGGCACTATGAAACCGTATTAAAGGAGAACTGAGTCAATGACAGCAAGAATTATCGACGGCAAACAGGTCGCGGCCGACATGCGGGCCGAACTCAAGGCCCAGGTGGCCAAACTGAAGGAAGAAGGCATCGTACCGGGGCTGGCGGTCGTGCTGGTCGGAGAAGATCCGGCCTCGAAGTCCTATGTAACCGCCAAAGAGCGGGCCTGCGAGGAGATCGGTATCTATTCGAACGATAATCGCCTGCCTGCCGATACCGGCCAGGCCGAGTTGATGGCCCTTGTGGACAAGCTCAACAAGGACCCGAAAATAAACGGCATTCTCGTGCAACTGCCCCTGCCAAAACATCTCGACGAGAGCGAAGTCCTGCTGGAGATCGACCCGGCCAAAGACGTTGACGGCTTTCATCCGGTCAATGTCGGCAAGATGGTCGTGGGCGAAAAGGCGTTCCTGCCATGCACGCCGCACGGGATTATCCAGCTCCTGATCAGAAGCGGCGTCAAGATCGAAGGCGCAGAAGTCGTTATCGTCGGACGAAGCAATATCGTGGGCAAACCCATCGCAAACATGCTCATCCAGAAAAACAACACCGGCAACGCAACGGTCACCGTCTGCCACACACGGACAAAGAACCTCGCCGAACACGTCCGCAGGGCGGACATCATCATAGCCGCCGCCGGCAGGCCCAATACGGTAACCGCAGACATGGTCAAGGAAGGCGCAGTCGTTATCGACGTCGGCGTCAACCGGGTCGAAGACGCCACAAAGAAAAGGGGCTACCGACTCGTCGGCGACGTCGATTTCGCCGCCGTCTCGGAGAAAGCAAGCCTGATAACACCCGTCCCCGGCGGCGTAGGCCCGATGACAATCACAATGCTCCTGTTCAACACGGTAGCCTCGGCAAAACAAGCGGCAGGCAAGGGCTAATATCCCGCAGGAGATTCACGTTTTTCCGCCCCGTCGAGGAGGCCGATACAGGATAATCTTATCCTGATTTGTTGCACCAGCAGGAAAAAAACGTGGCCTTGAGCACAAAGCCGAAAAC
>QNBS01000232.1 GCA_003644175.1 Planctomycetota bacterium
ACAACAGAACCTGCCCATCGAAACGGCGGTTGACGACCTGTCGGTATTGGCCGGAAAGATCGTCGGGCTGCAGATCCAGCAGGAACGTCTCGATCAGTTGAAAAAGGCGATGGAGGCTGAGATCAGCCGGCTTACCGATCTGCTTGAAGGCGCCGCCGCAAATAAGGGCGTAAAAGCCCAATTAGCCGAAGCACAGAACCAGCTCGATGCCTTTGTGCGGCATAAGGCTCAAAGGGAAGCCGCCAAACAGAAGGAACAGGACGAAGCCGGGCGGATTGAGGCTTTGGCCAATGCGAAACTCCAGCAGGCCCAACTCGCCTCTGGTGCGGAAAAGGCGGCCCTGGAGAAAGAAGGTTTTGACCTTTTACTCGTCAAGAAGTCGCCCCTTGCCAGGGCGCAGGAAGCCGCCGACCAGATAAAGATTATTGATAACGAGATCGCTCTGATCAAGCCTAAAGTCGAGAAACTCCAGAACGACGTTGACAAGACCGTCCGGCGTATCGACGAGATTCAAGACCCGGCCGAAAAACAAAAACTCCGGGACCAGATGGCAATGATCAAAGACCAGTTGGGCAAATATAATGCCGACGCCGGCACCCTGGCCGGCCAGGTGGCCAGGGGGCTTGACGCATATGCCGCCCGCGTCGCCGAGATGACCGATCTGCTGGACAAGGCCATCGCCGATTATGACAGGATCCGGTCGCGATCGCTGAAGCAGACACGCCAGTCCCGGCGCGGCGACAGCTATTTGTGCAAGGCGTCCGTCATCGCCGAACACATCTCCTTCAACGAGCATATCGGCGCCCGACTCAAGTCAATCGCCTCTGCCGATCTGGGGACCGTCTCGACAACGCTTGCCGACATTGCCGCCAGGTGCACACAGGTTGACGAGCAGGCAAAGACGGCGGTCATGGATACCTACGACCAGGCCGTCGACGCCTACAACAGCGCAGGCGCCTCCGGCGAGGCGGGCAAGCATATCATGAGCAGCCAGGCCCTGGCGTTGTACGGAAAGATGAACTTTGCAGAGCGATTGGGCGACTATGACAAAGCCGACGCCGCGCTCGATGAGTCAAGGGCTTTGCTCGAAAAGATACTGGAGGCCGATCCCATGTTGCGAACCTCCATGACCGCCAGGCTCGTGAGCGAATCGATGGACTATGTCCCGCCTATGCCGGTTGATTACACAGCCCGGTACGAGGAACTCAAAAAGCAGTTCCAGTCCTGGAGGCGTTTGTCCGGCGATGTGAAAAAGGCCGAAGTCGAGCGACTGCTGGCGATGCTGGACGATATGCCGCCGCCTCTCGACCCGGCCGAATTCAATCGCATCATCGGGCCCGAACGACAGGCGCTCCAGGCCCAGATGGCCAAGGGGTTCGCCGAGGCCGCATTCGACATGAACGACCCCAACAATTTCTTCTGACAATTGCCCGACCGCAGCATCCAGGCTACGCTCAGGGCAGGCTCTTCGGCGATGTTGTTTTTGGTTACAAAAACGCAAAGTATCCTGTGTAAATACCCGATAAACAATTAAGCTGCAGTATTGGGCCGGGATGGTTTTTCCGGCTGTTAGGGCCTTATTGTCCGATAATATTTTTATTTTTTTTACTATTTTCAAGGAAAGATTGATGCACTTTACGTTTTCAGAGGGCCGGGGCGGGGATATTGAGCCTCGCAATCAAGTGGTTTCTTATCAGCGCACCCGCGAGATGACGATCGATGATATGCTTCTTGAGAATCGGATCATCTTTATGGTCGGTGAGATATCTTACCGTATGGCGACCGAGGTGATTATGAAACTCCTGTATCTTGACAATCTCAAACGCGGTGTCGAGATCAGTTTGTATATCAACTCGCCGGGCGGCAGCGTTGACGATACGATGGCGATTTACGATACGATCCGGTTCATCGGCTCTGATGTTGCGACTTATTGCATCGGCCGGGCGCAGTCCGGTGCGGCGGTTATTTTGGCGTCCGGCACGAAGGGCAAACGACATGCGCTTCCTCACGCCAAGGTGATGCTGCATCAGCCGTGGGGCGGGGTGACGGGGCAGGCGGCCGATATCCAGATTCAGGCCGAGGAAATCCTCAAGGCCAAGACGATGATCAATGATATCTTAGCCCGGCATACGGGCCTGTCGATGAAAAGAATCGCCGAAGAAACCGAGCGGGACAAGTATATGACCGCCGCCGAGGCACTGGAGTACGGACTGATAGACGAAGTGCTCAAGGAGCCGGAGAAAGAAAAGAAAGAGGACAAAGGCAAAAAGAGCAAGGATAAGAAATAACAAAAGCATGAGGGATAAAATGGCATTGAATCAGAACCTTGTACCGATAGTGATCGAGAAGTCCGGCAGAGGAGAGCGGGCTTATGATATTTATTCCCGCCTTTTGAAGGATCGGATTATCTTCTTAGGCGGACCTATTGACGATGATACAGCGAACCTGATCATTGCCCAGATGCTGTTCTTGAGCAATGAGGATACAAAGACTGATATCCATTTTTATATTAATTCGCCCGGCGGCGGGATTACAGCGGGGCTTGCAATATACGACACGATGCGTTTTCTGCGTTGTGATGTTGCGACTTATTGTGTGGGTCAGGCGGCGAGTATGGGCGCGGTGCTTTTTGCGGCGGGCGCGGCTGAAAAACGGTCCATGCTGCCCAACAGCAGGATACTTCTTCACCAGCCCCTGATTTCGGGCGTGTTGACCGGTGCGGCGACTGACCTGGAGATTGAAGCCAAGGAGATTATCCGGCTGCGTTCGCGGCTCTACAGCATCCTTTCTGAGCATACGGGCAAGATCGCCCAGGATGTGGAGAAGGACTGCGACCGGAATCTGTGGCTCGAGGCCAACGAAGCGGTCGAGTACGGCCTTGCAGACAAGATTCTGCAAAAGGCGCCTGAAGTTGTCGGAGGCGACTGATAATATAGTCTGCGAATTGTTTCATGGAAAAGACAGCATCTGCAATTAAATATCGGCTTGTGGTTGCAGCTTTGGCTGTATGTGCGCTAGTGTTGGGGTGCGACGGCGGCACGGAAAAGCTCTTTGATCAGATCAAGCTGTTGGCGGAAGAGAGGACCGAACTGAAGCTGCAGGTTGAGAAACTGCAGGGCGAAAATGCCGAACTCACAAAGCGGGCCGAGACGCTTTCGGCATTAGGGCCCGCGGTTCGACTCGATGTGTTGGGCAGGCTTGCGAGCATCGAGATATCCGGCCGCAGCGGGCTGTACGACAAGGACAAGGACGGGACCAAAGAGAGCCTGGTTGTGTATGTCCGAACGATAGACGATGCCGGCGATGCGATAAAGGCCGTCGGCAGCGTGGAGGTGCAGCTTTGGGACCTTGAAGCGTAGGACGATGCGCGTCTGGCGCAGTGGCGGATCAAGCCCGAAGAACTGAAGCGCCTGTGGTCTTCGACGGTGATGACAAGCTATTATCGCCTGACGTTCGATGTGAGCAAGCTGCTCGGCGACAACGAAAAGGAACTCACCGTCAAAGTTACCTTCACCGATTACATCACAGGCAACATCCTGCGTAAACAGAAGGTAATACAACCGTAACCGGCTTTCGGCGGGTCCAATTCATCCCCCGGCACAGCCAAAAAATGCTCTTGCAAACAGGCTTCCGGCCAGTATGATGATATGTCAGGGTGCCGGTAGTGCTGCTGCGACAAATTGCTTTTGCTCAGGGGTTGGCTTTGAATAAGGATTTAGTTATACCGAAAGACAAGGTTGCTGATTTCTGCAGGCGTCATCATATCAGGCGATTGGCGGTTTTTGGCTCTGCTTTGCGGGATGATTTCACGCCCGACAGCGATGTCGATATGTTAGTCGAATTCGAGCAGGGACATACGCCGGGTTTTGCATTCTTTGACATGCAGGATCAGTTGTCCGGCCTGGTGGGGCGAAAGGTCGATTTGCATACCCCCAAATTTCTGAGCCGGTACTTCAGGGACAAGGTCATCAAAGAGGCGGAGGTGCAATATGTCGAATGAAGATGCCCTTTCATAGGCACGAATCATTGCCGCCAAAATGCCCTTGCAAACTGTGTGGGAGTTTGTAAGATGTCGTCATGCGAAAACTTGTCAATAAGATCGTATGCGGCGACTGCATTGAGATATTGGGTAAGGCCAAGGCGCCTTTTGCCGATTTGATCTTTGCCGACCCGCCGTTTAATATCGGCTATCAATACGATAAGTACAAGGACGCCGTCAAGAGCGAAAAGTACATCGCCTGGACGCGGGACTGGATGGCCGCGTGCCTTAATGTTCTCAATCCGGCCGGTTCGTTTTACATCGCTATCGGGGATGATTATGCCGCCCACGTGCGCATAATCGGCGACGAATTAGGGCTTAATCTGCGAAACTGGATAATCTGGCACTACACATTCGGACAGCAGACCAAACAGAAGTTTGCTCGCGCCCACACTCATTTGTTCTATTTTACCAGAGACAGCAGGGATTTCGTGTTCAACGATTACGCGGTGCGCGTTCCGTCGGACCGTCGGCTGACCTACAACGACAAACGAGCCAATCCGAGAGGCAAACTCCCCGACGACGTCTGGAATCACTATTCGCGGGTGTGCGGAACGTTCAAGGA
>QNBS01000233.1 GCA_003644175.1 Planctomycetota bacterium
AAAAAACAGGAAACCGCCCGTTCGGCTACGCTCAGGGCAGGCTCTTCGGCGGAGGCTGTTTTATTCTGGATTCCCGCTTTCGCGGGAATGACAAGTATTTCGCGGGAATGACAAGCGAATCTCACGCTTGGCTAAAGTGTTACAATTTTTCAGAAATATACTGGTTTTGTGAAAAAAATTTTATATGATTTGGCGTTTATCGGTTTTTGGCATGGTTGCCTGGTGTGGTTAACAGAAACCGGCCTGGGGCCAATTGTGAATCTGGATAGCGGGATATCAGCATGGAACTCATAAAACAGATTAAAGAGGCGGAAGCTCAGGCGAAGGAGATCATCGAGCAGGCTAAAGCAGACGCGGCGGCGATTGCCGCCGATTCGAAGCGGCGTCAGGCCGAGCAGATGAATATTGCCCAGGAAGAGAGGAAGCAGGCGATCGAGCGTGCGGTGAGCGAGGCGGAGGCTGCGGGACAAAGTGAGGTTGAAGACCTCAAAGCCCGAGCCGCCGAAGAAAAGCAGCAACTGCAGGCAAGCGCCGGCGCCAGGATCGATCGGTGCGCCGGGCGAGTGATGGATTATCTGCGACAGATGTAGATCGTGAGTTTTAGAGGACTTTTGCAAAATTGCGGTTTGACATATTTTTGGGAAAGAAAAGTCGCTGAGCTTTTTTCTTTCCTTAGAGATAACTCATTATTCGGCAGGATGTTATGGGATTACATAAGAAAATCAAAAAAAATAATTTTCTTAGGTAATGTATGTCAAACCGCAATTTTGCAAAAGTCTTGTTAGCAAGGAAGATTTTCAGGAAACGATATGGCTATTGCCCAAATGACCAAGGTTATGATCGCCAGCCACCGGAGTGAAGCTGCGCGTGTGCTGGAGGCTTTGCAGCAGGCGGGTATTGTTCAGGTGCTGGATGCAGAGAGGGCGATGGTCAGCAAGGATTGGCCCGAACTTCATGTCGAGGCCAGGCGTCCTAAGGATCTGGAGGATATGGTTTTGCGATTGGACAAGGCCATTGTTTTCCTGAAGGCTTACGCCGGGGACGAGGCGGGTGTGAGCATGTTCAGTCCGCTGGTTGTTGTCGATAAAAAGAAGTACTCGGCGGTTGTTGACGGCAAAGAGGCGCTGGAACTTCTTGAGAAAACCGAAGTCGTAGAATCGGATATCGAGCGGCTGAGCACCGAACGTGAGAATGTAAGCGGCAGGCTGGACGGGCTTCTTCCGTGGAAGGCGGTGCAGACGCCGGTTGAGGAGATGCGACAACTTAGGACGGCCAATTGCTTTACGGGGCTGCTTCCACATCAGCATTTCGATGAAATAACCGCCGAACTTGCCGAACTCGGTGCGGCTGTTGAGCCGGTCGGCGGCAGCGGCAATATGCACGCCTGCATCATTGCGTGCATGGCGGATGCGGCCGGCGATGTCCAGAAGATACTGCGAAGCGGCGATTTCGAGGCGGTGAGTTTTGAGGGGATGACGGGAACGGTCGGCGAGTTGATCGCCGATTGCAGAGAGAAACTTGTCGAGATAGAGAAGGGGCTTGAAGATGCCCGGAAGAAAGCAGCTGAGATCGCAAAGAAAAGACTGAGCCTGCAGATACTGTATGATCATTACCAAAACCTGTTGGGGAGGGAGGCTACAAGGGCCAATGCGCCGGCTACCGAGAGTGTCGTCCTGCTGGAAGGCTGGGTGAAGACAAAGGATTTCAAGCGATTAGAGAAATTAGTGAGCGGCTTCGGCGCTTCCAGTGTGGACAAGATGGACATAGCTGAGGGCGAAGAGCCCCCGGTTGAAATAGAGAACAGCAAGACGATCAGGCCTTTTGAGCTTGTTACGCGTCTGTATGGTATGCCTGATCCGATCGATGTTGATCCGACGGCGTTTCTTGCGCCGTTTTTCGCCATATTCTTCGGTCTGTGCCTTACCGACGCCGGTTACGGCCTGGTGATGATCGCGGTGTTCTGGTACCTGGCAAAAAAGATGCAGGGCGACAAAAAGCTGATGTGGATGCTTGTCATTTGCTCTGTCCTGACCGTTATTGCCGGAGCACTGACGGGAAGCTGGTTCGGCAACGCGATACAGGAATTTGCTCCCTGGCTGGAGCCGGTTCGTTTGCGGATACTGAAGCTTGGCTTTGATCCCCTGGAAGAGCCGATGAAGTTCTTCGGGCTTTCTTTGGGCCTGGGTTATATTCAGATTATAACCGGCATTGTCATAGCCTTTATTCATAACCTCAGACGCAAAGAGTACGTTGCGGCGATATTTGACCAGCTTACCTGGCTTGTGATGATCAATTCGATTTTGCTGTTCGGTCTTGGCAAGGCGGGCACGATCCCACCCGGTATAGGGAGCATTTTCGGCAAGGCGGCGCTCGTTCCGGCGGTTGCGATAGTGCTGTTCAGTGAACGAGAAGGCGGCTGGGGCGGCAGACTCGGCATGGGAGCGTATCAATTGTTCAGCACGATATTCTTCTTAGGTGACGTTTTGAGCTATCTGCGGCTCATGGCGCTTGGTATGGTTACGGCGGGGTTGGGGATGGCGATAAATGTCATAGCGGGCATAGTGGGCGAGATTCCATACGGGATCGGCTATGTGTTGGGAGCTCTGGTTTTCGTCGGCGGTCATGCGTTTAATCTTGTCCTGTCGGGCCTGAGCGCTTTTGTGCATACACTGCGGCTGCAATACGTTGAGTTTTTCCCGAAGTTCCTGACCGGCAGCGGCAAGATATTCGAGCCATTGGCAAAAGATTACAAGCATGTGTATATCGAACAGTAAGAAGGACAATAGACAGTATACAAGTTGCCGCGAACAAAACGGGAATTTTCAATTGTGATCAGTATAGTGCGATTTATTTGAATGAGTTTTCAGGAAAGTGAGGCTTAGCGATGGAGTTTAATTGGGATCAATTAGGGATGGCGTTGGCATTGAGCGGGGCGGCGATCGCGGCGTTCATGGCGGGAATCGGTTCATCCATAGGCATCGGCATAGCCGGTCGCAGTGCAACGGGCGTTCTGAGCGAAAAGCCCGAGAGATACGGCCAGATGTTTATCATGGTTGTGCTGCCCGGTACGCAGGGGTTCTATGGGTTTTTGGCGGCGTTTCTTGTGATGCTGAACCTGCACTTCTTCGATGCTGAACCTATTATGACGGTGAACTTCAAGACGGGCGTGGCGATCCTTGCGGCGTGTCTGCCGATCGCCTTTGCCGGCATGCTCAGTGCGATTCACCAGGGCAAGGTTTGTGCGGCGGGTATTCTGATGACGGCCAAGAGGCCGGAGATGGCGTTTAAGGCAGGCGTTGTCTATGCGGTCATGGTCGAGGTTTACGCGGTATTAGGTCTGCTGGTGACCATGTTTATTCTGCTCAACGGCGGGCTCTTCGAATAATCGCGCCGGTGGAAAGGGTTTGAGATAGATTTTGCAAAAGTCTTGTTTTGAGATAGATTCAGTTTCACGGTGTTATATTAGAGCGAGTAAGCCCAATGGATGCCGAACAGATAGTTGAGAAGATATTGTCGGATGCTCAGGCCGAGGCCGACAAGATAAAGGCCGAGGCGCAGGAAAAGGCCGTCCAATCCGACTCGAAATTGGCCGAGGAGTTGGCGGCGTATCGCGTCGAGACTGAGCGGCTGGCGGGCGCCGCCGCCGCCGACAGGAAGTCGCGCATGTTGGCTAATGCAAGAATGGAAGTTCGCAAGGAGCATTTAGCCGCCAGGCATGCGTTGCTGGATGAGGTTTTTGTTAAGGCCAACGAGCAGATAGCGCATCTGCCCGATGCGGAGTACAAGAAGCTGATCATGGGGCTCATGGTCAAGGCGGCTAAAAGCGGCGATGAAGAAGTGGTTATCGGTAAGAATGAAAATCGGATTAACGACCGTCTGATCAAGGATGTCAATCGCCGGTTGGGTCCCGGGTATCGGGGAAATCTGCGTCTGGCAGGCGACAGGGCCGATATCGACAGCGGTTTTATCCTGAGACGAGGCAAGGTGCAGGTCAATGTCAGTACGGATGTGCTTGTCGCACAGGCGCGCGAAGCGCTGGAGATGGAGATTATCGGCGAGCTGTTCGGCGAGTAATGTACTTGACGCGGCATAGCCGCAACCAAAGAGAATGTGGCCACGAATCTTCACTAATTGACACGAATTATAACTGATTTTAATGGCCGCAAAAAGGCACAAGAGGCACAAGAAGTTGAAAGATTGCAGTACGGAGTTTGGTTGGCTAATCCGCCGCAGGCGGAACCCTACAGGCTTGATTTAAGATAAAGAGCTTTTGATTTTATGGTAGAGCAGGCTGTTATAGATTTTTATCGTTATCCGCCGATCGGCGCCGAAGACTGGCGATATGCTTTTGCCACCGCGAAGGTTCGGTCGCTGGAGACCCTGATGCTGTCGCGAGGCATGTTTCTGGATATGGCAAATGCCGAGAGCTTCCGGGGCGCTCTCGATCTGCTTGCGGGAGGCGATTATGCAATGCTTTCGGGGGCGGCGGGCTTCGGTGAGATCGAGCAGATGCTGCTTGCAAAGCGAGCCGAACAGCGAAACCTGTTTATCGAGCTTATGATCGACGATGGGCTGGTCG